>JANRBC010000051.1:3780-6502 GCA_030727685.1 Ilumatobacteraceae bacterium | reverse complement strand
GCTCTGACTACTAGAAATGTCCTTAGGCCGTCAACCCTAAGTGAGAGGTAACTCGAGCACCTCTTCGTTCGTTTTAGCGGAGCCCCAAGCCGGGATCGAACCGGCACCTCACGAATGACGAAACGTGCATGCTGCCGTTACACCATTGGGGCCCACCAGATAGGTGTGCGCCAACGGCATAAAACGGCATAAAGCAAAAGCGGCACATTTCTGTGCCGCCCTTGTCATTCATGAGGTCTACCAAATTTCTTTGGCCACGTTTCGTCAAAACAAAGTGTACCAATTGCCGGCGAGACGGCAAACGGTCGCGCGAGTGAAACGAGAGTGACTAAGCGAAACGGCGAAAAGCTAGAACTTCACCATGCACTTGCGGGGGCCGTGCACTTGACCGCCGGCCCAAGTAACCGACGACGGATCAATCAACTCGAACTCAGGAATTCGCGCCAACCAAGTCTGCAACGCGACGCGAACTTCGAGTCGCGCCAAGTTGCTGCCCGCACAACGGTGAATGCCCGAACCAAACGCGACGTGACGATTGTTCTGACGATCAAGAATCACTTCATCAGGATTCTCGAATTGTCGCGGGTCACGATTCGCAGCCGGAAACGCCATCAACACACGATCGCCCGCCTTCATCGGGCAACCCTGAAACTCGATGTCGTGATCAACAATGCGCGCCATTGTCACAGGTGCGTAAACACGTATCAACTCTTCAACCGCAGTCGGCCACAAATCTGGATTCTCGCGCAATTGCTTGCGATGCTCAGGATGTTGGGCCAAGTGCCACATGCACGAACCAATCGCCGACCAAGTCGTGTCGATACCCGCGACCAACATCAAGTTGCAAACACCAAGCACATATTCGATCGGCACTTTTTTGCCTTCAACTTCGGTGTTCATCAACTCGGTGATGAAATCGTTTTCGCGCGGATTCGCTGCACGCGACTGCACTTCGCCGATGAAATACTCGACGATGCTGCGGAAACTCTTCATGCGACGTTCTGAATCCGTAATGTTTTCAAGTGCGCCTCGCACCCAATCGGTGAATTCGTCTTCCATCGTCAATGGCACACCGAGCATTTTTGAAATCACTCGCACCGGAATATGTTGCGCGTAATCGCTGGCCGCATCGGCAACACCTTTGTCAATGAACTCGTCAATCAACGCATTGCACAAATCGCGCGTACCCGGCTCGTATTGCGCAACTGACTGCGGTGAAAACACTGGCAAGATCAAACGACGATGCCAATGATGATCTGGTGGATCACTTGTGATCGGCGGCGCGCCGACGGCCGCATACGGGCCTTCGCTGCGCCCAGCGGCTGGTGGCATCACCAAGATTTGGCGCGACGTAAATGTCTCGTACTCTTGGGCGATTGCGACAACGTCGTCGTAACGCGTTGGCAACCATGAACCCTCGTAACGCTCGGTGTGCGCAATCGGACACTGCGACTCGCGAATCTCGGTATAGCCCGGGTACGGATTCTTGATGAATTCTGGATCAAAGATGTCGTAGTCGGTCAATAAATCTTTGACTGGTTTTTGTGTGTCGGTCATTGTCGGCTCATTTCTCTCTATTCGGTGATTGTGATTGCACGTTCAGGACAATTTGATTCGGCGCGACGAGCCTTGCCATGCAAAGCCTCGGGCACGTCGCCAGTGATCAAGATTTTTGCATTGCCGATTTCGTCGCTGCCAAAAATTTCTGGCGCAGCAATCGCACACATTTGGTGACCATGACACGAGTCATAATCGAGCGAGATTTTCACCTCTACAGATTAACAATCCTTACGTTTATCAACAGCACCAGACGACTAGTACTTATAGCCTGAAGGGCTGTGATTTTGATCGACGCCCAAGGGCTGAAAGCCTCGAGGCCGAACCGACCATTGTTCGACAACATTTCGTTGACTCTTAGCGATGGCGATCGCATCGGCGTCGTCGGATTAAACGGCTGCGGCAAAAGCACTCTGCTGCGAATTTTAAGTGGCGACTACTCGCCCGATTCGGGCGTCGTGCGATACGGTCGCGGCTCACGCATCGGCATGCTCGCCCAACAACCAGTTTTGCCGAAGGGTTCAGTTCGCGATGCAGTTTCTGCAGACTGGCGCGGCGAGGCAATGCTCGACCGACTTGGCATGTCGGGTTTGATCGACGCGCAAACAAACGAACTCTCTGGCGGTCAACAAAAACGTGTTGCACTCGCAAAACTTCTCGTCAGCGAATGGGATGCATTAATTCTCGACGAACCAACAAACCATTTAGATCTCGACGCCATCGCATATCTCGAAGAATGGCTGGCAAATTTTCGTGGCGGTTTGATTTTGGTGACGCACGATCGCCACGTGCTTGATCGCGTGACGACAAAAGTTCTCGAGATCGATCGTGGCAAGGCATATCTGCATATGCCCGCAAACCGCAATGCTGGCTCGGGTTATGCCGCATACCTCGCGGCACGAATCGAGCGCGAAGAACAAGCCGTGAATGCTGAACAAAAGCGCAAAAATTTGGCCCGCACCGAACTCGCATGGTTGCGTCGCGGCGCACCTGCGCGAACAACAAAACCAAAAGCACGAATTGACGCTGCGACTGAACTTGTTAATCGTCGCCCCGAAGCCGCAGCACGATCGGGCGAAATTGGTTTGTCGCTCGGCAGTCAGAGACTCGGCTCAAAAGGCATCGAACTTGTTGGTGTTGGCTTTTCGTGGCCTGCGGCAAAACC
>JANRBC010000051.1:0-3680 GCA_030727685.1 Ilumatobacteraceae bacterium | reverse complement strand
GGTTACTACGACCAACTTGGCCGCGAACTAAATGTAAATCAGCGCGTGCGCGAAGCGGTTGCTGGCGACAAAGGTCAGCCATCAATCGAAGACAATCAATTGATGCGCCAATTTTGGTTTGACGGCGACACGCAATATGCGCCGATCTCAACTTTGTCGGGTGGCGAGCGCCGACGACTGCAACTTTTGTTGACTCTGATCGAGCAACCAAATGTCTTGTTGCTCGACGAACCGACAAACGATCTAGACCTCGACACACTGCGCGCACTCGAAGATTATTTGGATGAATGGCCCGGCATCGTTGTCGTTGTCAGCCACGACCGAGTCTTTCTCGATCGAACAGTTATTGACGTGCTCGCGCTCGACGGTGTCGGCGGCGCGTCGGTTGTGCGCGGCGGTGTTGCGGGTTGGCTCAAACAACGCAACTCTGCGCCGACAGAGCAAATGTCTGGTGCGCAACGCGGCAAATTGATTAGTACGCCCGATGTTGCAGCAGCCGAACTCGCACAAAAACCAAAAACTTCAAAGTCATCAAAGAGTCCGAGCACTTTGCGACGAATGGTCGCGCAATCTGAAACTGCACTCGCAAAAGCCACGGCTGAACTCGAAAAACTAACTGCGCAAATGGCAGTAGCCAGCAGCGATCACGTGAAACTTGCAAAAATCAGTGAAGAACTTGCCAAGGCTCAAGCCAAAGTGAACAATGCCGAAGAAACGTGGCTTTCTCTGGTCGCCGAAGCCGAATAGATATAAGATTCGGTAGATGATCGACAAAAATTCTTCGCGACGAGCATTTATCTCGGCAACCGTTGCATCATTTGCGTGGCTGATTGTCGGCGATCGCGCCACGGCTGCACCAGCGAACCTCGCCGGCAGACCGTGCAAAGCCAAAGGTCGCGAGCGCAAAGTAAATGGTGTCACTTTTGTCTGCCGCAACGCCAAAGGCAAACTCGTTTGGCGTCGCAAACCAGGTCAAGCGGCCGCAAAAATTGTGGCGGTGCGTGTGCTTGAGAGTTCGGCGCTCGATCTTGGTAGTACAAAAGTTGTGGACGTGCCAGCGCCAAACGGCGGCACAGTCGGCGTTGTTTTAACTCGCACGAGTGCGGGCATTACTGCATTGCGAGTTAATTGCACTCACCAAGGGTTTCCGGTCGGTCGAGTTGGTGCTGTTCTCGAGTGCGAACTTCATGGGTCGCAATTTAATCCAGAAACTGGTGCCGTTATTAACGGCCCAGCCGCCCGGCCTCTAACTCGCTATGACGCGAGCGAAACTAACGGCGGCATCTACGTGACTGTTACTACTAACTAGCGCGCGAAGCGCACCAAAAACTCGAGCAAGCCGCGGTCGACAACGAGAATTCCCGAAATACTCGGGTCTGGTATCGACCAATCTGTAAACACAATCTGAATTGATCCGTTCACTTCGATCACGTCGTCAACTAATCGCGCTATCAGCGTGAGGTCAATGTCTTTTGTGACGCCCCGCAACGTGAGCGTGCCAGTTGTGTCGACACTGAAGTCGCTGCCCGCCAACGCCTCAGGCGTGAGCGCGATCGATTCTTTCAATGCGAACGTCGCAGTCGGAAAATTAACCGTGTCAAGAATGCGTGTGTTGACTTGTCGATCACGTCGGGTGCTGTCGCTCACAAGCGTCGTCATATCGACTGTGAATTCGGCAGCGGTGACTTGCTCATCGACAATTGTCAGCGAACCCGCAATCTCTGAAGTGCGACCGACGCCTTCGGTTTTTTGGCCGACGATTGTTTCTTTAACGCGATAACCGACGATCGAGTCAGCGACTACTTTCCAGTCGCCGTCGATGGTGCTCGCTGGTGCAGTTGTTGTTGTCGATTCGGCAGCAATCGTTGTCGATGATTCTGGCGCAATAGTTGTAGTCGACGGCTCAAGCGTCAACGCTTCAGGCGCCTCATCTTTAATCAGATTGATATAAACCCACGGACCAGCCACCGCCCCGATCGCCACCACAATCACAAGAGCCAAAATTTTGCGAACAATCGGTTTCATCACCCAAAACTCTAGACGAGTAACCGAATTTCGAACTACCAGCTCTTAGTAAGATACGCAAGTGAAAGTTTGGCGATGAGCAAAGAACACGACGTTCTATTTCAGGCTGCGCGCCGACGCACATTCGCCATTATTTCTCACCCCGACGCGGGCAAAACCACACTCACCGAGAAGTTTTTGCTCTATGCGGGTGCGGTTCAAGAAGCCGGTGCAGTTAAGGCCCGGGCTGGTGCACGATCTTCAACATCAGACTGGATGGCGCTCGAACGCGAGCGCGGCATTTCGATTTCGTCGACCGTGTTGCAGTTTCCTTATCGCGACCACGTGTTTAACCTGCTCGACACACCTGGCCACAAAGACTTTTCTGAAGATACGTATCGCGTGCTGGCGGCTGTCGATGCCGTCGTGATGGTGCTCGACATCGCCAAAGGCATCGAGTCACAAACGCTGAAACTGTTTCAAGTTTGTCGATCACGCAATCTGCCCGTGCTGACATTTTTCAACAAATACGATCGCCCTGGTCGCGACCCGCTCGAGTTGCTCGACGAAGTTGAAAAACAAATTGGTTTGCGCCCAACGCCTGCAACTTGGCCAGTTGGCATACCCGGAGACTTTCGCGGCGTAATCGATCGTCGCACGAACGAGTTCATTCGTTTTACGCGCACTGCTCGTGGTGGTTCAGCAGCGCCAGAAGAAATCGTGCCCAACGATCGCGCCGCTGCCGAAGAAGGCCCGGCGTGGCAGGCCGCGCTTGAAGGTTGCGCACTGCTCAGCGAGATCGGCGCCAATGTCGACCTTGAATCGTTTCTTGCTGGCGAAACAACGCCCGTCTTCGTCGGCTCGGCGCTAACAAACTTTGGCGTTCGCATGTTGCTCGATGCTGTGATTGACCTGGCCCCTGCTGCAGTTGCACGACAAAATTTGGCCGGCGAACCACAATCACTAGACAATGCGTTCTCGGCGTTTGTTTTCAAGATTCAGGCGAACATGAACCCGCGACATCGCGACTTGCTGGCGTTCGCCCGCGTCTGCACGGGTCGTTTCGAACGCGGCATGGATGTAACTTGTTCGCGAACCGAAAAAGTCTTGAGCACGAAATATGCGACGTCTGCGTTTGGTTCAGATCGAACGATTATTCAAGATGCGTTTCCTGGTGACGTCATCGGTCTCATCAACGCCACTGGTCTCAAGATCGGCGACACGCTTTACACATCGCAACGCGTCGAATACCCAGCGGTGCCGCGATTTGCCCCCGAGGTCTATGCAACAGCACGGCCAATCGAGACTTCGCGCGTAAAACAATTTCGTCGCGGGCTTGCTCAACTTGATGAAGAAGGTGTGGTGCAAGTTTTACGCGACCCAGACGTTGGCGACTCGCACCCGATCTTGGCTGCTGTTGGTGCGTTGCAATTTGAAGTGCTTTCACATCGTCTTGAACACGAATTCAATTCACCAGCCGAAATTAGTTCGCTGTCATATCAGGCGATTCGCGTCACTGACGAAGAAAGTGCCGACCGTTTACGTCAAATCGGCGGTGTGCGCATATTGAAACGCGGCGACGGTGCACTCGTTGCTTTATTCGAAAACCGCTATCGCCTGCAACGCCTCGAAGTCGACGAACCCAAACTCAAACTCGAACACATTCTCGCCGACAT
>JANRBC010000050.1 GCA_030727685.1 Ilumatobacteraceae bacterium | reverse complement strand
GCGGCATTCGTTCAAGTGCTGCTGACGAAATTGCCGGTCTCGATAGCGAGATGGGTGTTTCGGCTTACACCGAATTCGAACTCATTCGCCACAACGGCTCGTAACTAGTTCGAACGAATTAGATGCAGGTGTTGCGGAGAGTGCCGAGATCTTGGATAGTGGTCTCGACGATCTCGCCGGTGCGTAAAAACCTTTGTGGTGTTCGGCCCGCGCCGACACCCGAAGGTGTGCCGGTGTAAATCACGTCGCCAGAAAATAGTTCGCAGATACCGGACAAATACGCGATGATGTCGGGAATCTCGAAGATCATGTCATCGGTTTGCGTGTGTTGCATTACTTCGCCCGAAACACGACACGTCATTTCGAGATTGCCACGAGTAGCAAGAGTTGCAGCGTCTGTGATGTAAGGCCCGATAGCAGTGAAACCGGCGCGACTCTTGCCCAAACTGAATTGCGGCGGGGTATTGGCGTATTGCAGTGCACGATCTGAGAAGTCTTGACCGACACAAAGGCCTGCAACATGCGACCATGCATCGGCGACCGAAATATTGCGGCCGCCTGTGCCGACAATTGCCACGAGTTCGGCTTCGTAGTCGCATTTTTCTCCGACAAGTTTGATCTGCCCGTGCGGACGATTGAGCGAACTCGGAAACTTGGTAAACACAAGCGGTTCTTTGGGCAGACCGTGATTCATCTCGGCAGCATGGGCTTTGTAATTGACGCCGACAGCAAAAATTTGTCGGGGTCGTGGCACTGGGCAGTCGAGTTTGTCGAAGTCGAGGGCAATCAAGTCGGTTGCTTTAGCCGAAGTGAGCGACTTGGCAAGACTGCAGACCTCAGACCATCGGTTGATACACGCCATCGGGTCGCTCGGCAATTTGCCGCCCGAGAACTTTTCGATGTCGATATAACTGTCGAGTGATTCGGCGATCAAGACACTGCGACCATCCACGCACCCAAAACGCGCAGCAGACATTTTTAAACTCTGTTGCGAGCGATTCGACGCTGTAGTTCGGCTTGTCGTTTTTCTTCGCGCTCTTTTTCTTGGCGCTCGCGGCGAAGTCGGCGCTTTTCGGCATCGGCTGGTGCAACCTTGCGTGCTTGCGCAGCGACTGCAGAAGCGCTTGCCGAATTCGACGAGTTTTCAGACTTTGGAATCATGAATCTTTCGTCTGTGGCGACGAGTTGTTTAAAGCCGTTAAGACTGGCCGAATATTGAATTGCCATGAGGCGTGTTGCGTCAAGACCGAATTTTTCGATCGCGCCTGGAAGCGTTGATTTCAAGTGTTCAACATTCGGGTCGTCAGCGGCGGTGCCGAGTTCTTCGATGCAATGTTCGGTGCAAGGTTCACTCAACAAAACACCGACGTTGATAAACGATTTGCGGGATGTAAAGCCTGCGCGAATTTTGGCGCCGAGCCCGTCTTTGGTGCTAAGTGCGCCGGCCGGTAGGCCAGCGACTTTCGCAAATGGATCGCGCAATTTTTCGGGAAGGCTAATTGCCAATTCGGCAAGCGAGTCGTCGGAGATTGTTGCTAAGACTGCCGCATAGCGACGGTCGATAAGGATCTGTTCTTTTGATGTTGACACGCCCCGAAACTATATCGGGGGCGAACGCATACGTCACCGACTTCTGGTGATCTACCTAACTATTGAGACGAAACATTCGCATCGAACAAGCGACGCGAATGAACTGCGCGTTAAGCGCGGGGCTCAGATAGCGCGGACGTTGTTGGCTTCGGTGCCCTTGCGACCTTGGCCGAGTTCAAACTCGACTTCTTGGCCTGCAACAAGGGTGCGACGCCCGGTGCCTTCAATGTTCGAGAAGTGAACGAAAATATCTGGTTCTCCATCAGAGCGCGAGATAAATCCGTAACCCTTTTCGTCATTGAAAAATTTCACGGTACCGGTTGGCATAGCTTGTACTTCTTTCTTTATATTTGTATTGCACTTCCATGATCGAAAGCGCTGTGTCAAGGGTAGCAAGGCATAGGGGTGTTTCCTAATTTTTGTTGAGATATTACGAAGTTACAAGTGCCTGAAACTCGCGAATTCGCATTTGATGTGAGGATGATGTCGTTACATCGGGCAAAGTGCCGACAGCGCCTGTATTTGAGCGCCAAGTTATCTTCCAGACAATTGACAAGGTTGCCGAGAACAAGCCAGATCTATCGACTGCTGATGAGTGTCTATACGTATACATACACGGAGATGGTGCGTAGTCGCCAATGATTGGGCTCCATCGCAAGCCGGGACCAACGCAAGATCTTTTGCCACTACCGAAGTTGCCATCGCCCGGGTTGAAGACAAGTTTGTATGGCGTTGCTGTGGTCGTTGCCGTGACGGGGCCGGCCGGTGTCGGCACCCATGCAGTCACAGACTTTGGTTGCCATATAGATGCGCTCACCCAAAACCATGTGCCGATGTTGATCAAACCTTGACGCGCGGGTGGTGCGAATTCGCCAAAGGGTGCGGGTATCAAGTCGTAGGCGACGCTTGCAGCGTTGCGTGCGATTGTTTCAGAAGACACTTCGGCAATCCAGTGATTAGTCGTGTTCTCGTTCGGACAATTTTTGTCGTAGAGACGAAACTGAATTGAGCCAACAGTTTTTTCAACTTCATCACCAAAAGTTTGATCACGACCAGAATCGCGGGGCAGCGAAGGCGACCATTCGCATTGGCTTGGCTCACCAGTGGTTTCGTTGTTGCCGATCAAGATGCCAGCGATGATTGTTCGGTCGACAACTTCGCCGAAGATATCGCGAATCAAGTTTGAATCTTCAGTGCTGGCTTTTGCAGATGTTGAGGTCGCCAATAGCGAAACAGTGATTGCAGCGAGAAATTTCAGTTTCATGTGTTGCATAAGTTTTGTGAGTAAACCTTTTTGTGAATTTGGTAGTTCGTCCAAAACCAATCATCGTTGTGCCACTGCATTGTCCAGCTCGAAAGCGACGAGGCAACTTTGTCGTCGTAGATGCCCGCACCCATGTATAAAACCACAGTGTCGTATACGCAGCCATGCACGATGGCAGTCATCGTCGTTTCGTCGTGCGAAATTGTTTCGACGGTGACTTTACGCTCGCCGTCGCCTGGTCGAGCAACGATATTATTTGCTGCGAATTCGCGCATCATCGCAGCGAAGTCGTCGCTGAATTGCGTGCCAATGATTGTGAATTCACCGATGTTGCAGAGTCTTGGTTTGTAGCTGCAATCGCGACGCCATTTGACGAATGCCTCAAATTTTTCGGCAACGAGATCAAACGGCGCGCCTTGCGAAAGTGGCGCTGGTTTTTGCGTCATTTTTGCAGTGTCGTCAGGTTGCGCTAGCGAAGTGGTCGGTGAAAAATTAAATGTGGTGCGAGTGTTTGTGTTGCTCGCGGTTGCACATCCACAAATGATGAAGCAGCAAAGTGTAAGAAGTTGACTGAGTTTGCGAGTCATGCGAAATTTGGTGTTCATAGACGCAGTGTTTCTTGATGTGTGCACGAGTGAGAAACTGTGCTGAAAATTACAAGATTGTGATGTTTCGTCTGTAGAGTAGATAGACCCCATTTTCAAGGATCTGTGAAATTAGATGACCCAACAGCACCCCGAACTTGCCGACGAACAGCGGTTTATTGACCACGCCTACGAATGTCTAGAGCAGACGCGAAATGATGCATGGCAGATTCGCGAAATGAACGAGGCATCGACGGGCGGCACTTTTCAGGCGCGCTACGAACGCAACGCTTTCGATGAGGTTTTAGTCGGACGATTGACGCAACTCGACTTGGGAGATGCGGCATTGGTTTTTGGACGAATTGACCGGTTAACCGAATCGCCCGAAATTTTCGAAAGTTTTCACATCGGGCGAATTGCAGTCGCCGACTCGAATCGCGAACCAGTTGTTGTCGACTGGCGTGCGCCCGTGGCTGAACCGTTTTATCGCGCGACGGGTCGAGAGTCGATGGGTTTGGCGCGACGACGACACTTTGCTGTGCAGGGCCGTGAGTTGCTCGGCATTGAAGACGAACTTTTCGGCGCGGGTCACCTTGGTGTCGGTCATGATGAAGGCCTCGATGGCGAGCCAGCCTCGGCTCTGCCGAAGTTGCGTGGCTACAGCACGTTGTTAACTGTTTTGTCGCGAGGTCGAACAGGTCAACTCGGCGACATCGTGGCGACGATTCAAGCAGAACAAGATGAAATCATTCGATCGTCACAACAAGGTGTGTTGGTAGTCGAAGGCGGTCCGGGCACGGGCAAAACAGTTGTTGCACTTCACCGCGCGGCGTACTTGCTTTATACATTTAGATTTCCACTCGAAGATCAGGGTGTTTTGGTTGTCGGCCCCAATCGAGTTTTCTTGCGATACATCGAAAGAGTTTTGCCGTCGCTGGGTGAAGCTGGCGTCGAGCAAGTTGTATTGGCCGATTTAGTTCGTGGTCACAGTTTTTCTGCGAAAGACAGCGAAGATGTCGCGCGAATCAAAGGTGATCTACGAATGGCAAGAATTGTCGCCAACAGCGTCAGAGATCGTGAACGTGCTTTGCGCAACGATGTTGAAATCGGTTTTGGTGCTGGCTATTTGCGGTTGACAAGTATCGAGTCGGCAACGATTGTTCGCGAGGCTCGTCGTCGCTTTCGTCGCCACAACGCGGCTCATCATTGGGTCGAAACAGAAGTTGTGACAGCGATGATCGCGTCAAGTCACAATCAAGAACTTGATCTTGAGTCAACTCGAGATGCGTTGCGCGACTTGAAAGAATTTCAAGCTGTCATCAATTACATGTGGCCGGTGCTGACTGCTGCAGAGTTGTTGCACGACCTTTATTCGTCAAAGGCTTTGATGCGATTGGCTGCACAAAAAGTGTGCACGACAGCAGAATACGAATCGATGTATCGCCCACGAGCGGCGAGCCTTGCTGATGCAAAATTTAGCGACGCTGATGTTGCGGTGCTTGACGAAGCGCTTGCAGTTTTGGGGCCACGTCCACGACGTAGCGGTCGAATCAACGAAGCAGATGAAATTCGCACATATGGTCACATCGTCATTGACGAGGTGCAAGACCTCTCACCGATGCAATTGCGCATGATCTCACGGCGTTCGTTGAACGGCTCGATGACGATCGTCGGAGATATCGCACAGGCAACTTCGGCGCACGCACCGGCGTCTTGGCAAGAAGTGCTCGCACATTTGCCAAAGAAGAACCCGTCGCGAGTTATCGGGCTAACTGTTGGCTATCGAATTCCAAAACAAATTATGGATTTAGCGACCAAAGTGATGCTGGCAGCCGCACCAAATCAAGTTGCCCCCAAGTCCGTGCGCGAAGGCGACCAAGCACCAAAATTTGTTGAATGCTCGGTTGGTGAATTGGTTTCTAAGTTGATCGAAGAAGCGAAAAGTCTTGTTACAGAGTTGAGTGATGGCAACGTCGCGATTGTTTGCCCCGATGAGATGACAGAAGACATTTGTCGAGCACTCGACAAAGCAAAAGTTGTTTATGGTCGCGCGGGTGCAGCGGGCATTGAATATGGTTTGACAGTTGTGCCTGTGAGTGTTGTCAAAGGTTTAGAACTTGACGGCGTGGTCGTGGTTGAACCAGCGAAAATTGTGGCAGCACAGACACACGGCTTGCGTGCTTTATATGTTGCGCTGACACGCTCGACGCGACGCCTGAGCGTTGTGCACAGCGAACCGCTGCCAAATGCGCTTGTTGGCTGAGCTAAAAGTATTTTGCTAGAAATTGCCGAGCGAGTCGATAATCAGAGGCAAAAAGCGCATTGCTTTGTCAGCATCTGCCGGACGATTGCGCTCAGCAGAACTTTGTGCCAACCCAACGACGCGGTCAAAGTCGGCTACGAGTTGGTCGCTCAAAATGAGGATTTTTGGTCGCACTGCGTTGCTAATTAGCAAAATTTGATCGACCTTATTACTGGCTGTTTGGCGGTCAGACTTTTGCATTGCTTGGCTGAGCGCATCGATAGTTGTCAACATCTGGCCGAGGAGCTCTTCGGTTGAAAGTTGCTGATCAACCGTGACAATTGTTGTTTCAACGACAGCGTTTTTGGCAAGAGTTGTAGGAGCCGACTCGTTAATTGTGGTTGCACATCCACTTAGAAGTGAAGTCACACTGATGAGCGCCGCAATAGATACGAGTGCGACATTGCGAGATTGGTTGCGACAAAAATTCGATTGCATAACGCAGTAATTATTTTTTGGTCGAGACGAGCAAGCGACTGCTGATAAACGAGTCAATCGCCGTAGGTGCAGATTGAGCAGAGTCAGACATCATCACGCTGACAGCACCATCGGTAGTGCGATTAGAGACGGTGCCCACTTTTCCAGGCAACATTTTGTTGGCTTCAAGCGTGTCAAGTGCTCCGGCAGTTTCTTCGAGTTCTTCAGAAATTCGCACCACGGTAAACGAGTCACCGACTTCGATCGTGTTGAGTGGGGTGAGCAACATGTTGCTGTGACCTGAACCAGGTATTGGGTTGCCGTGCGGACATGCAGTTGGGCCGCCAAGCATTTTTGACAGTGCGACTTCTACTTCGTCGGTGATTACATGCTCCCACTTGCATGCTTCGTGGTGTGCGGTTGACCAAGAAAGACCGAGAACGTCGATCAAGAAGCATTCGGCCAGACGATGTTTGCGCACGATGCCCTC
>JANRBC010000049.1 GCA_030727685.1 Ilumatobacteraceae bacterium | reverse complement strand
AGCCTGAATGTTGCGATGGCTGCCACACTGTTGTGCTTTGAAGTTAAGCGCCAACACAATAAGTAGCCCAGTCGCGAAGTCGCCGAAGACTAAAGTTAAATAACGATGTCTGATCAAAACTCTGTTGGGTCGATGAGTGTGGCAATTGGTGAGGCCAAAGAGTCAGCGTTGTCGGCAATCAAAAATACGGCAGACCTCGCCGGGTTGCGTGCACTGTCAGCTGATCTAAATAAAAAAGACAGCCCGTTAAATAGTTTTAAGAGCGAAATGGGCAAACTGTCCTCGGTTGAAGATAAGCGGTCAATTGGTCAGTTGCTTAATGCAGCGGCAACCGAGATTGCCGCCGCACTTGAGACTCGAACTCGCGAGTTCGCAGATAGTGAGATCACCGCTCGCATCGAACGAGAGTCGCTTGATCTGACCGAATTGTTAGTGCAACGGCGACGGGGCCATAGCCACATTGTGACTCAGGCGACGCAGAGACTTGAAGACGTATTCATTGGTTTGGGTTTTCAGATCGCCGAAGGTCCAGAGGTTGAAACAGACTTTCATAATTTTGAAGCACTCAACATGCCTAAGTCACATCCGGCGCGCTCAGAATTCGACACGATGTTTCTCGAATATGGTGAGCCCAATTCGGTTCTGTTGCGAACACACACGTCACCTGTGCAGATTCGTGTGATGAAATCGTGGAAGCCCCCGATCTATGCGATTATGCCGGGTCGAGTATTTCGTCGAGACACCCCAGACGCGACACACATGCCTGTTTTTCATCAGATTGAGGGTCTCGTAATAGATAGAGGTATTACATTCGCTCATTTAGCGGGCACAATCGAAGCTTTCACTAAGGCATTTTTCGGCAACGAGTTCACAAGTCGTCTACGTCCGTCATTTTTTCCGTTCACCGAGCCGAGTGCAGAGTTTGATATCCGTCGTGCTGATGGCGAGTGGATCGAACTTGGTGGCTGCGGCATGGTGCACCCCAATGTCTTGATCAGCGGGGGCATCGATCCTGAAGAGTTCAGTGGCTTCGCATTCGGGTTTGGCATTGATCGCATGGCCAAAGAACGGCACAAGGTCGAAGACATTCGCGAGATGTATACAAACGACTTGAGATTTTTGAGGCAATTCTGATGAAGATCTTGAACTCGTGGCTGAACGATTTTGGAAATTTTGGTTCTGATGCTGAAAAACTTGCCGAGGCGTTGACAAGTCTTGGATTAGCAGTCGAGTCAGTTACAACTGTTGGCACGCCGGTCAAGGGCGTCGTTGTAGCCAAAGTTTTGCGCACCGAGCGTCACCCTGACGCAGAAAAAGTGCACCGCGTATATGTAGATGCAGGTGATGGCAAAGAATTGCACGTTTGGTGTGGAGCATTCAATATGAAAGCGGGTGATCTGATACCTCTTGCAACGCTCGGTACCACGATGCCTGATGGTCGAGTGATCACAGCGCGGGGAATTCTGGGTATTGAGAGTCACGGCATGCTTTGCTCTGGCACCGAACTGGGTTTGACCGCCGACGCTGATGGCATTTTGATTCTGCCGAACAACCTCAAACTTGGAACAGATGCGTTTAAGGCACTTGGCATCGAGCAAGACCGTGTATTCGATTTAGATGTGACTCGCAATCGACCCGATTGCAACGGTTATTTGGGTGTAGCGCGTGATCTTGGTGCCCGCTTGGGCATCAAAGTTACGGCGCCGAGCGGCGACAAATCA
Organism: Ilumatobacteraceae bacterium; assembly: GCA_030727685.1. Taxonomy (GTDB): domain Bacteria; phylum Actinomycetota; class Acidimicrobiia; order Acidimicrobiales; family Ilumatobacteraceae; genus BACL27. The sequence continues at coordinate 4,961 of JANRBC010000049.1, read as the reverse complement.
AAAAAAGGGCCTGCGCGTTCGATGAAGGTGACAATTGCCGACAAAAATCGCTGCGCTCGCTACAACATGACGATCATGTCTGGAGTTGAAGTTGGCGACTCACCGAGTTGGATTGCGCGAAGGTTGGCAAACTGCGGTATGCGACCGATCAATAATGTTGTTGATGCATCGAACCTGGTGATGCTCGAGTTGAACCAGCCAACACATGCATTTGATGCAGACAAGGTAAACAACGGTTTCAAAATTCGTTGTGCGCGCCCTGGTGAAACATTGCTGACTCTTGACGGCCAAGTTCGAGAACTTGAAACAAGCGATCTTTTAATTTGCGACGGCAAAGATAGCGCCATTGGTCTCGCTGGTGTCATGGGTGGGGCGTCGACTGAGATAGGCAAGCAAACTAAAAGCGTTGCGCTCGAGACCGCTTGGTTCGAATCGGCGGGGGTTGCCAAGACTGCGACGAGGCTCGGACTTAAGTCAGAGGCATCAATGCGCTTTGAACGCGGGGTTGATCCCTATGGCGTAGATCATGCTGTCAATCGCTTTGCCGCTTTGTTGCGTGAGTCGTGCCCAAATTTGGTTGTCCATAGTGGGGCAGACGATGTAAAAGAAAAGACGCTTCCACTAAAGCAAAAAATAGTCAACTTACGTGTTGCTCAGGTCAACAGAATTCTGGGGCTGAAACTTTCGGCTAAAGCAATTTCTGCAATACTCACCAAAATCGGATTCGTTACCAAATCAACTTTGTCGGCCAAGTTGGCGACTTTAAAAATCGCGGTGCCTTCGTGGCGACCTGATTGCGAAACAGAGATCGACCTCGTCGAAGAAGTAGCCAGACATTATGGCTACGAAAACTTGGGCAAGATCGTGCCGCAATCCACGATGCATGGGCGACTTTCACCAATGCAGCAACGTCGTCGAGATATTCGCGAAGTCGTTTTGAGTATGGGGCTTAGTGAGGCGATGCCGAATCCGTTTTTGGCACCGGGCGATTTAGTCAAGGCGGGCTTGCCAGAAGATAACGCTATTCGTCTTGCGAACCCGCTTGTTTACGAAGAAAGTGTGTTGCGTACATCTCTTCGACCAGGTCTGTTAAGAGCAGTTTCGTTCAACATCTCGCATCGGGCCAGCAAGATTTCACTTTTCGAACTTGGTCATGTTTATCCTTCAGGTTCTGAGAACTCACCAGAGGGCCTACCTGACGAATATGAGTCGCTTTGTTTATTCGCAGAAGGCGAAACAAGTTCGCTGGCACTCGATTGGTGGAGTCAGATATCTAGTGTGATGGGCTTTGGTGCGCAACTCGATCAGACAAGTGTTGAACCTGGGTATCACCCAAAACGAAGTGCGATATTACGGCGCGGTAAACAAGTCTTGGGATGTGTTGGCGAAATCGACCCCAGAGTGTTGGCACAGAATCAAATCAATACTTCAGTTGCGTGCCTTGAATTGAATCTTTCGGTGTTGCTCGCTGAATCGCCGCGAATCGCAACTGCCAAAACAGTTAGTAGGTTTCCGCGAAGTGATTTCGATCTGGCGTTTACCGTGCCAAATAGTCAGGCTGCAGGGGCTGTTATGAAGGCATTGCGGCAGGCTGGCGGTTCAGAATTGGTCGATCTTGAATTGTTCGATGTGTATCGCGGTGCAGGTCTGCCTGACAACTCGCGAAGTTTGACATTCAGGTTGTGTTTGCAGGCAAGTGATCGAACTTTGACCGACGCCGAAGTAACTGCGATTCGGCAAAAGTGTCTCGACGCCGCGGCCAAACTTGGTGCTTTACTTCGCAACTAACCTCAATTTGTTCAAGTGCAATGACCAAGCTCACAGCACTAATTGCTGGAAAAGATGGCAAGTCAAGATGTAGTTGGTGTGTAGGCGACAGCGAATATGTTCGCTACCACGATGAAGAGTGGGGTATGCCAGTTGTCGATGACAGACTTATATTCGAAAAAATTTGTCTTGAAGGTTTTCAATCAGGATTGAGTTGGCTGACAATCTTGCGTAAGCGACCAGCATTCAGAATTGCGTTCAAAAACTTCGAACCAGAATTAGTTGCGAAATTCAACAAAAGAGATATCGAGCGGCTTATGAACAATGCCGGAATAGTGCGGCACAGAGGCAAGATCGAAGCGTCAATCCAAAATGCCAAGGCGAATCTGCAGATGCGAGATGAAGGCACTTCGTTGGCAAAATTTGTCTGGAGCTTCTGCCCTGAAAACTCGGCGTTGAATTCATCTAAAAAGCCCTCTAAGGCACCAACATCGCAGCGTGATATTCAAAGTAAAACGCCCGAGTCTCAAGCACTGTCAAAATCGCTGCGAAAACTCGGCTTCAAATTCGTGGGTGAAACGACCATGTATGCCGCGATGCAATCACTCGGTGTCGTAAACGACCATTATGTGGGTTGCCATAGACGTGAAAAGTGCGATTTGGCACGCGCCAAAGCCCTGAAATTGATGCTTGCATAGTTATACACAAGCCCGTATAATAATACATCTATGTTTTCAGTAGGCATTTTGGGGGCGTCAGGCTTCGTCGGGGCTGAGCTATTAAGGCTTTGTGCGAACCACCCCGAGTTTGAGGTCGTTTATGCCACTGGTGATTCTCAGGCGGGTGCTCTGGCGTCAACTTTGTATCCAAGTTTGACGACTGCGTATCCAAATTTGGTGTTTGATGAATATTCTTTAGAAAAAGCATTGAAGTGTGATGTCGTGTTTCTGGCCTTGCCTCATGAGGCAAGTCTCAAGATCGTGCCTCAGCTGGTTAACAATGTTCGACTAGTGGTTGACTGCAGTGCAGCATTCAGATTGAAAGATCCGACTCTTTATCCAACTTGGTATGGCTTCGATCACGACCAACCAAACGAATTGAAGATGGCCGTTTATGGCTTGCCCGAACTGTTTCGCCAAGAGTTGAAAACTGCGAAGTTGATCGCAACGCCGGGGTGCTATGTAACGGCGGCGAGTTTGGCTCTGGCGCCATTGGTGAAAGCCGAAGTTATCTCAACAAGCGGCGTAATAGTCGATGCTGCTTCTGGAGTGTCGGGCGCTGGACGAGCGCTGAAGAACAGCAATTCGTTTTGTGCAGTTGACGAAGATTTCTCAGCGTATGGTCTGCTCGATCATCGTCATACACCAGAAATTGAGCAGGTGACTGGTGCACAGATTTTGTTTACTCCACATTTGGCACCAATGAATCGTGGCATTCTGGCTACTTGTTACGCCCGACCAATTGATGCTGCAAAAACAAGCACCGCATCTCTGCTCGCAGTTTTGAGTCGAGCGTACGCACGCGAACCGTTTGTCGCGGTTCGACCCGCATCTCCGTCGACGAAAGCAACGCTTGGCACAAACTCAGTTCATTTGTCGGCAAGATTCGATCAACGAACTGGATACGTAATCGTGCTCTGTGCGATTGACAACTTGACGAAGGGGGCCGCAGGTGGCGCGGTGCAGGCAGCGAATGTTGCACTAAACATTGACGAGTCTTTTGGTCTCAGCAAAGTGGGGATGTACCCATGACAAATAGTCAGAGAACCGCAATTGATCAATCAGTGGTTGACTCGGCGCAGGCCGCAAACTTATTAATCGAAGCATTGCCGTACATTCAGAAGTTCGCCGGAAAGACAGTTGTTGTCAAATACGGTGGCAACGCACTTGCAGGCTCGATGAACGACGATGCATTAGCCGCTTTCGCAAAAGATATTGCGCTGTTGCACGCGGTCGGTTTCAAGCCGGTTGTAGTGCACGGTGGTGGCCCTCAAATCTCGGCAATGATGGAGCGTCTAGGCAAAAAACCTAGTTTTCATAACGGACTTCGAGTCACAGACGCCGAAACTATGGAGATAGTCAGCATGGTGTTGCTGGGCACTGTTAATCCGCAATTGGTGACAGCAATTAATCAGCACGGCGCCCCAGCAGTTGGTGTTTCTGGACAAGATGCAAACATGTTTATCGTCTCGGCACACGATGAGGCTCTTGGTTTTGTGGGCGAGATTACGAAAGTCGATGCAACTATCGTCAAAAAAATGCTCGCCGAGTCGCAAGTGCCAGTAGTAGCCACAATCGGTACAGATAATTCAGGTCAGGCTTACAACATCAATGCCGATACTGCGGCTGGGGCATTGGCTGAAGCGCTTGGTGCGCAGAAACTGATTTATTTGACAGACATTGCAGGTGTGCGAAGCAATAAGGATGATGCAAAGTCGCTGTTGGGCCAAGCGACAACTTCTCAATTGCGCTCGCTGCTCGGGTCTGGGGCAATCGATGGTGGCATGATCCCAAAAATCGAGAGTTGCATTTCGGCAATTGAGCGTGGTGTTTTTCAAGCGCACATCTTGGACGGAAGAATCGCTCATGTTTTGCTGCTCGAACTTTTTACTGATGCTGGTGTCGGCACGATGGTTTCAAAGGGTTAGATATGTCAAAAACAAATTCACATGCATTTAGTGAAAGCAAGACTGCGACTGCACTGCTTAACTCACGACCTTCGTGTCCGTTTATGCCGGTGTTTGGTGCGCCGCAAGTCATGTTTGAACGCGGTCAGGGCACCCAATTATGGGATGTCAACGGCAAGCGCTATTTAGATTTTCTTTGTGGCATCGCTGTCACTTCGCTCGGTCACAGCAACCCGGTTGTTGCTGCGGCGATATCGCACCAAGCGAACACACTGCTGCACGTCAGCAATTTTTTTGCGAACCCTGTAGCGACTCAAACCGCATTAATGGTCGACAAGTTGCTAAGTGCGGCCTGTGGTGAAGAAGCCGGATACGGCCAAGTGTTCTTTTGCAACTCAGGTGCTGAAGCCAATGAGGCGGGCATCAAATTGGCACGCAAGTTTGGCGGTCGAGGTAAGCATGTAGTTGTAAGTGCACTCGGAAGTTTTCACGGACGTACTCTCGCCGCGTTGGCGGCAACCGGTCAGCCAGAAAAGCACGAGCCATTTGCGCCGATGCCCGAAGGTTT
>JANRBC010000048.1 GCA_030727685.1 Ilumatobacteraceae bacterium | reverse complement strand
GCCGTCTGATCGGCCACTCAATGTGCCAAGCACGCTCAGACTCGACCCTGCCAACAAAAATTACGCAAAGATAATTGCGGCTCACGACGAAGCGCTCGCAAAAAATCTTGACGGATACATTGATCCGATCAATTCGCTTTTCGTGCTTACTGCTGCTTCGCTCAAAACGCGTGGTTTTTGTTGCGAAAACAACTGTCGCCACTGCCCCTACTGCGAATAATTCAAATCGCTAAAATTTGGGCAAACAAAAAGGCGGGCCGCCGAAGCGACCCGCCCGTTTGTAATTCTTAACTAATTACTGAACTTAGTTGCCACCTTCGGCGAGTTCAACAGTGATTGGCATGTATGCCGAACCTGATGTGTCTACGCCCATTGCATCAAGCATCGCAAGCGCTGCTGTCACAATGTCGTTGGTGTAAGCACCATCATCTGGTGCCGCTGTCAACACGGTGCCGCCTTCGAGATTCTTCGCTGACTGCGAAAGGCTCGATGTGCGCTCCCATGCTGCTGAGTCGATCACGCCTGCGCCGCCATCGGCTGGCCAGATCAACTTGTTAACTTCGTTCATTTGCCACAACTGGTGACTTGAACCAAGCTTCGAACCCTTTGATACGACGATGTCGCGACAGGTTTCAACGTTGTCACGGCAGAATGCCCAACCTTGAAGTGATGCAGCAACAAACTTGGTTGCAGTATCAACATAAGCAGGGTCGTCAATCCGTGAGCCGTCAGCCCAGATTGCGTCTTGCAACATACCAACACCTTCGGCCTCATACGAAACGACATTGAAGTCGTCTGCTGTGTAGAGAGCACCAGTGGCTGGGTTGATTGCTTCGAGAACCATTGCATATTCGTTGTAGGTCATCGCTTCTGCAGCGTCAATGTCACCTGACAACAAACCCGCCATGTCGAACTGTTGCTGAACAAGAGTCACGTCTTTTGCTGGGTCAAGACCGGCTTGGGTGAGAGCAGCGAAAATTTCAAACTCGTTGCCGAAACCCCAGTTACCGATCGTCTTACCCTCGAAATCAGCGGCAGTTGTGATGTTCTTATCTTTGAACGAAACCTGCAATGTGCCTGATCGTTGGAAGACTTGAGCGATGTTAACGATGTTTGCTCCGCCTTCGCGACTTGCAAGCGCCTTGGAAACCCAAGAAATTGCAAAGTCAGCTTGGCCGTCGGCAAGCACGTTCTGTGGTGTGATGTCTACAGCGCCTTCCATGATTGTTACATCAAGGCACTGATCGGCGTAGAAGCCCTGATCTTGTGCTGCGTAGTAACCAGCGAATTGAGCCTGAGTGAACCACTGAAGTTGCAACTTCACCGGTGTTGGTGTTGTGCATTCTTCTACTGGCGCTGTGGTCTCTTCTGTTGCTGCGCTGGTATCTTCGGTTGCCTCATCATCACTACCGCCACAAGCGCCAACGACGAGAGACACCACCGCGATGCCTGCGAAGGCAAACTTCAATGTCTTTTTCCTCATTATTTCTCCCCCGGGTTTAAGCCCGCATTTGTTTTTATTTAGCTTCACCCTTGCGGGCAATGCCCTCCAAAATAATGGAGACTATGTAGAACGCTAGTCCAAGCAAGCAAGCCCCTAAAACGTAAGCCCACGCCGCAGCATTCTTAGAATTCGCGATATTGCTGGTGATGCGACTACCTAATCCGTTCTGAAGGCCACCAAAATACTCACTGACAAAGGCCGTAATCACCGATGCAGGTGCTGCGACTTTTAGAGCCGTGAACAAGTACGGCACCGCATTCGGCACACGCACCTTGCGCAAGATCGCAAACTCACTTGCTGCATAACTGCGCATCAATTCGACATGAGTCGACCGAACTTGAGTCAGGCCCTTGGCCACATTCACCAAAATAATGAAATAAACCACGAGCGTCACCATCACCCGCCGCGGAATCTCGCTGGTGATCGAATACATATTGTTGAGAATCGCCACCAACACAAAAATTGGAATCGCATTTAGTGCAATCGCCAACGGAGTGACCAACTCACCCAAAAAGCGATAGCGACTGAGAATGAAACTCATTGCAATACCTAAAAATGTGCCGACAACTAGCCCAACAAGTGCGTTGCCGCCAGAAACCATCGAGGCTTCCCAGATGCGCGAATAACTTTTAATAAACTGTTCACCAATTTTTGATGGCGCTGCCAAAAAATACGGCTTCAGATCAAAGCCACGTACCGCAAACTCCCAAAGAGCCAAGAATGCGACACCAAAAACTATTGCAGGACCAACCTGCCGCGCGCGACGAAAGGTTCGAGCACTTGTCGAGGTCGCATTTACACCAGACATAATCAGCGGTCTTCGACACCACGAACGGCGTTCGCCGCCGCGTGATCAGCATGGGTGCCACGCAAAGCCTCTCGCACAGCGGTAATGCTGCGAAAGAAACCATCGGCGGCGCGCGTATCTTCATTGCGCTTTGACCCAAGATTAACTTCGATCACCGAAGTGATTCTTCCTGGCCGCGGTGACATCACTACAACACGATTCGACAAATAAACCGCTTCAGGTATCGAGTGCGTCACAAACACAACTGTTGTTGAGGTCTCGCCGCATATGCGCAGTAATTCACCTTGCATGTATTCGCGAGTCATTTCGTCGAGCGCACCAAAAGGTTCATCCATCAGCAACAACGGTGGATGCGCTGCAAGGGCGCGAGCAATTGCGATTCGCTGCTGCATACCGCCAGAGAGTTGCCATGGATACAAATCGGCAAACTCTGGCAATTTAACAAGCTCGAGCATCTCTTTGGCTCGCGCCTCACGCTTGGCTTTGTCCCAACCTTTAAGTTCAAGCGGCAACTCGATGTTTTTGCTTACAGTTCGCCAATCAAATAATCCGGCTTGTTGAAACGCCATTCCGTAATCTTGATCAAGTCGCGCTTGTGCTGCAGTTTTTTTGTTCACGCTTACCGAGCCTGAAGTTGGTTCAAGCAAGTTTGCAATCAAACGCAACAACGTCGACTTGCCACAACCCGACGGACCAATGAGCGAAACAAACTCACCAGGGTTAACAGTCAAATTCACATCGACGAGTGCATCGACTTGCTTTGGCGAGCCTTGATTAAAAATCTTGCTTGTACCAACGACTTCTAAAGCACTCACGCGCTTGTCTCCTTTGGTCGATTTCGCATTAACAAAACATCTGACAACGCGACCAATCCCGACATCGTGATACCGAGTGCCGCAGCGCCAAAAACGGCCGTGAAAACTTTGGCCGGATCACCAGTGGCTTCACGTGCATATTCGATAATCAAGCGACCAATGCCACCTTTTAGACCGGTGCTGATCTCGGCAACCACAACGCCAACAACTGCACCCGAAGCACCCAACTTGAACGCCGGCACCATGAACGGCACCGCGGCAGGAAACCGCAACTTGAACAGCGTTTGTCTCCATGAAGCGGCGTAACTATCCATTAACTCGACTGCGGCAGCTGGCGCACTCGCCAGTCCCCGCAACGTGCCGACAGCAATCGGAAAGAATGCCAAGAAAGTTCCGAGGATTGATGCCGACAACCATCTTGGCCATATGAACGACCCGATTTCTAACTTTCCGCCCCAGCTGACCACCAACGGTGCAAGAGCAATCAGCGGCACGGTTTGCGACATCACTAAATATGGCAGAAGTCCGCGCTGCACCACTTTGAATCGCGACATTAAAACGGCAAGCCCGACGCCGATAGTTGTGCCTAGAAAAAAACCGACGAGCGAGAGTCGCAACGAAAACAAAGTGCCCGACAAAACGACAGACCAAATTTTTGTGTCAGAACCACGCACCTCTGGTCGCCCATATCGACTGAGCATCGTCCATACATGTGGCATTGCAGTGTTGTTGGCTCGTGGCAAAATGCTGACGCCAAACAGTTTGCCGCCATCTTGCGGACCAACAACTTTGTAACCTTCCCACAAGGCAACCACCAAGGCAATCGCCAAGACAAACATTGACGAGCGATACGCAATTCGGCGCATCAACATTTTTACTTCTTTGCCTGGGTCAACGCCGCAATCTCAGGCAAAATTTGTTTGCCATACGCCTCAAGAGTTTGTTCTTTTCCGTCATGTTGCAAATAAATTGAGAACTGATCGACACCCAACTCTTTAAGTTCTTTAAGCCGAGCTAGGTGATCTTCCACTTTGCCAAGAATACAAAAGCGATCAACAATCGAATCGGGCACAAAAGTTGTATGCGTGTTGCCAGCCTGACCGTGTTGTTTGTAGTCGTAGCCTTCACGACCCTTGATGTAGTCAGTTAATGCTTTAGGTACAGCGCTCGATTCGCCGTATCGCGCCACGATGTCTGCAACATGGTTGCCGACCATTCCGCCGAACCAACGACATTGTTCGCGCATATGTATCATGTCGTCACCAACATAAGCAGGCGCAGCGACACAAATTTTCACGGTCTTCGGATCTCGACCCGCATCGCGAGCAGCCTTACGCACGGCATCAATTGTCCATGCGGCGATATCAATATCAGCGAGTTGCAAGATGAAGCCGTCGCCGACTTCACCAGTCAACTGCAATGCTTTCGGACCATATGCAGCGACCCACACTTCACATTTGCTTTTTGAAGCCCACTCGAATTTGATTTTTGATCCGTTGTAATCAACTTCTCGACCGTTAGAAAGTTCACGAATTACATCAATGCTTTCACGCAGAGTCGCCAAAGTTGTTGGCTTGCCGTTGGTTACACGCACCGCAGAGTCACCGCGACCAATGCCGCAAATTGTTCGGTTGCCATACATTTCATTGAGAGTGGCAAACAAACTTGCGGTCACTGTCCAGTCGCGAGTAGCCGGGTTTGTCACCATCGGCCCAACGATTACGTTTTTTGTCTCAGCGAGAATTTGGCTATATATAACGAACGGCTCTTCCCACAAAATGTGACTATCAAAAGTCCAAACGTGAGAAAACCCATGACTATCAGCCTTGCGCGCAAGATCGATCACCTGACGCGCAGGTGGGGTCGTCTGCAATACAACGCCGATATCCATTTGTTTACCTGTTCTGCGGGAAGCCGAGATCGACTTGCGATGTGCGCGGGTCTGGCCAACGTGATGTCACAACTTTGCCACGCGTAAAGAAGTTGATGCCCTCTGGCCCGTACATGTGTTGGTCGCCGAACAAACTCGCCTTCCAACCGCCAAACGAATAATAAGAAACCGGCACCGGAATCGGCACGTTCACACCGACCATGCCGACGTTTACTTCGTACTGAAACTGACGAGCCACACCGCCATCGCGTGTGAAAATCGCCGTGCCGTTACCGAATTGATTGTCGTTGATCGCTTTCAAACCTTCGTCATAACTCTTGACGCGCATCACGGTCAAAACCGGGCCGAAAATTTCTTCGTCGTAACACTTCATACCCGGCTTGACATGATCGATCAAACTTGGGTTCAAGAAGAAACCTTCATCTTTGGCTTTGTCAGTGCCGTCGAGCACAACTTGTGCGCCTTCTTTTGCCGCATTCGTTACATAACTTGCAACCTTGTCGCGATGCTCACGACTAATTAATGGACCCATCTCACTCGCAGGGTCAGAACCCGCGCCAACTTTAATGTTCGGCACGCGCGACTTGAGTTTCTCGACCAACGCATCGGCAATTGTGTCGACAGCAAGCACAACCGAAACGGCCATGCATCGCTCGCCTGCTGAACCATAAGCAGCGCTGACCGCGGCATCTGCAGCCATCTCAAGATCTGCGTCTGGCAAAACCAACATGTGGTTCTTCGCTCCGCCGAGTGCTTGAACACGCTTGCCATTTTTGGTGCCAGTCTCGTAAACATATTTTGCAATTGGTGTCGAACCCACAAAGCTGAGTGCCGCAACATCTGGGTGCTCAAGCAAACGATCTACTGCAACTTTGTCGCCGTGCAAGACGTTGTAAACACCGTCTGGCAGACCTGCTTGACGCAGCAAGTCGGCGATGAACATCGAAGCCGATGGGTCTTTTTCGCTTGGTTTCAAAACGAATGTATTGCCACACATGATCGCGTTGGCAAACATCCACATCGGCACCATTGCCGGAAAGTTAAATGGCGTAATACCTGCAACAACGCCCAGCGGTTGGCGAATTGAATAAACATCAACACCCGTCGAGGCCTGTTCTGAGTAGCCGCCCTTGAGCAATGCCGGCACGCCGCAGGCAAACTCGATATTTTCAAGGCCACGAGCAACTTCGCCAAGCGCATCACTTGGCACTTTGCCGTGTTCTTGAGTCAGCAACGACGCAATTTCTTTGCGGTTTGCGTCAACCAACTCGCGCATTCGAAACATGATTTCTGCGCGGCGCGACAAGTTTGTTGCTCGCCATGCCGGAAACGCAGCCTTCGCTGCGGCAACCACTGCATCAACATCGGCAATGTTCGCCAGTTCAACTTCTGATTCTTGTTTGCCGGTTGCAGGATTAAAAACTTTGCCAGTCTTACCCGAAGTGCCAGCAACAACTTTGTTATTTACCCAATGGCTGATGCGATTCATGATTTTTTATTTCTCCTGTTTGTTGGTTTAGTTTTTAATTCAAATATTGACAAAGACCACGCTTAATGAACTTGCCATGGCCTTTTCGTCCGAGATATTTATCATTCTCGATCACGATCATGCCGCGCGAAAGCACGGTATCAACTTTGCCATCAACAACTGTTCCTTCCCATGACGAATGGTCCATGTTCATGTGATGTTTGTCGTTGATG
>JANRBC010000047.1:2278-6790 GCA_030727685.1 Ilumatobacteraceae bacterium | reverse complement strand
GAAACCGATAACCACTTCTTTGGTCGCTGATGAAATAATTGTGTCGGTCATTTCGCTTGTTCCTTTTTTATATTGACTATTCGGGTTATTCGGGTTGTTCGTTTTCTTCTAATTCTTCAAGATCTAACAACTGCTGGTTAGTAAATTCGTCGTCTTTAACATCGGCTTCAAACCCACCAGCAAAAGCGAGCTTGCCAAGGCGCTCTCGAGAATACTCGCTGTCGAGCCGATCAGCCTCTCGTTGCGCGGCTTCTGCCATGTCACCCACCAGCGGCAAACTCACACGTCGCCACTGGGCAATATCTTCTTCGGCGGTATAGATGTGTGCCTTGCGCTTTGCGCGATCAATTGCTCTTTGAAATTTTTCGGTGAGTTGAACTTGCTTGCGTTCACGGCCCATCTGGGCGTTTACTTGCGCAGGGATATCACGCCACATAATCACGATCACTTCGTTACTTCCGCGTGGCACTTACTTTTCTCCCTCGATTTTTATTTGCAACCATTGCTTGCGACTACTACTTGTCAGCTGGTCTCAAAAATGACACCGGCACCGACTTCGCAAAGTTCTCAAGACCGACATGTCGGTGTTCAAATTCTAAACCAAGCTTTTGAGCGGCAGTCTCGCCAGCCAAAACAATTTCAGGATTGTTCGCTTGTGAGAAAAGCACCACGCGGCGATAATTGCCAAAGTATGCATCGCGCAACTCAGGGTGCTTGTCGAGCCCGAGACCTTGCCATACGAGCGCCTCAAAATGCTTTGCCAAGAAATCAGTCAAGTAAAAAGTGCCAGGTTCTTCGTCGTGAGCAGCCATGAATTCTTGGCTTCCCGCGAAGAACTCATAGCAGTGTGCACCAGGCAGTCTTTGAACGGCTGGATACTTTGCAAGCACCAGATCTAAATGTCCGCCGGTGCCACAATCGGCATAGGCCACAAAAACTCGTCGATCCTTAGATTGCGACAACAATTCTTCAACCTGAGGCGCAATTTTCTCAGGTCTATTGTGCAGATTCGCCGGCAGGTATTTGACCTCTACTGAGTCTTCGATGCCAGATGCACCAAGCACAGCACGAAGTTCACTTACAAGAGCACCACAAGCAATTATCAATGGTTGCGAGTCAGGCGACATCGCTAACTAATTCTCAGGCGACTGACGGGCCAGGAGGTTCTGCGTTGCGCAAACGACGCGCGCCGACAAGTTGTTTTGCTGTTTCAGAAGCGACTGCTGCATCGCGGCAATACGCATCTGCACCGACAGCGACACTGAACTCTTCGTTAAGCGGAGCGCCACCAACCAAAATGATGTATTTGTCTCGTATGCCTTTTTCTTTCATCGTGTCAATCACGACTTTCATATATGGCATTGTCGTTGTCAAAAGCGCCGACATGCCGAGAATGTCTGGCTTGTGCTCTTCGAGAGCAGCGATGTACTTATTCGCATCTGTATTGATGCCGAGGTCAATAACTTCGAAGCCTGCACCTTCCATCATCATTGCCACAAGGTTCTTACCGATGTCATGAATGTCGCCTTTGACAGTGCCAATTACGACTTTGCCAACTGACTGGGCGCCAGTTTCTGCAAGCAATGGACGCAAAATCGCCATGCCGCCCTTCATCGCATTAGCCGAGAGCAAAACTTCTGGCACAAACAAAATGCCATCACGAAAGTCGATACCAACAATTCGCATGCCTTCGACGAGTGCGGTTTCTAGAACCTTGGTTGCTGACCAACCGCGGTCGAGCAAAATTGTTGTGCCTTCAATAATCTCCGGCCCGAGACCATCGTAGAGATCGTCGTGCATCTGAGCGACCAAGTCGTCGTCTGGTAATTCGGCAAGATCAATATCTTGAAATTCTTCGTTGCTCACTTTTTCTCCATTACTTGTAGAAAATTATCGTCAGCTGATTCTCCAGCACAACGATGCAAACGCTATCAGTTTGCGTGACTGAAGTATTGAACACTCTCGGGTTTCAGCGGATCAACGCCAAGAATTATGTCGGCTGCCTTTTCGGCGATCATCATCGTCGGGGCATAAATATTGCCGTTAGTTACGTATGGCATTACCGATGCATCTGCCACTCGCAAGCCCTCAATTCCGTGCACTTTCATTGTTAAAGGGTCAACCACGGCCATCTCATCGACACCCATTTTGCATGTGCACGAAGGGTGATAGGCGGTTTCTCCATCACGACGAACCCATTCGAGAACTTGTGAATCGGTTTGACACTCGGGCCCAGGTGAGATCTCGCCCCCATCAAATTCTTTGAACGCAGACTGAGACAAGATCTTTCGTGCGGCAGCGATTGCTTCGACCCACTCTTGGCGGTCTTCGGGGGTTGACAAATAGTTAAGCCGCAGTTCTGGCTTGACATGCACATCGGGCGACTTAATTTTCACACTGCCCCGCGAGTTCGAATACATCGGACCAATATGCACTTGATATCCATGCCCACCCGCAGGTGCTGTGCCGTCATAGCGAACCGCGATCGGCAAAAAGTGAAACATCAAGTTCGGGTACTTGAACGAGTCGTTACCGCGAATGAAACCGCCACCCTCAAAATGATTAGAAGACCCCGCTCCGCGACGAAATAGCCACTGCAATCCGATGAAGGGTCGATAGTGCATTTTCAGCATCGGGTTCAAAGAAACTGGCTTCGTGCATGAGTGCTGCACATAAACCTCAAGATGGTCTTGCAGGTTCGCACCGACGCCTGGCAAATGATGCACCGGCTCAACACCAACTTTTTTCAGATGCTCGCTGTCACCAATGCCTGAAACTTGCAACAACTGCGGCGAGTTAAAAGCGCCACCACACAAAATCACTTCTTTGGCTAATGCCGTTCGCTTGCGACCAAATGGCAACTCAAAATTAACGCCGGTAACTTTTTTGTTCTCAATAACTAATTTCGTTACAAGCGCCCGACATTGCACTTTTAGATTTTTTCGGTGCATCACCGGATGCAAATAAGCCCGAGCAGCACTCAGCCGGCGCCCACGACGCAAATTGCGATCAAAGGCTGCAAAACCTTCTTGCTTGTAGCCATTTACATCAGTGGTTAATTCATGACCCGCCTGCTGAACGGCCTCAAAGAAGGCACCGAACAACGGATTCTTAATTGGCCCGCGCTCTTGCACCAAAGGTCCGTCGTGACCGCGAAATTGATCATCGCTTGGCGCCGCCAAACAATTTTCAAGTCGTTTGAAGTACGGCAAACAATGTGCGTAATCCCAGGTCGACATACCCGGGTCGCTCGCCCAGCGTTGATAGTCGAGCGGGTTGCCGCGCTGAAAAATCATTCCGTTGATACTTGACGACCCGCCCAAAACCTTGCCTCGGCCTTGAGTGACACGACGATTGTTCATGTTTGGCTCTGGCTCTGAAACATAAAGCCAGTCATAAAAGCGACTTCCAATCGGAAATGTCAAAGCGGCAGGCATGTGAATGAAAACATCCCACCAATAATCTGGTCGGCCAGCTTCGAGAACTAAAACGCTCTTGCTTGAGTCTGCGCTCAATCTATTTGCCAGCGCCGAACCAGCCGAACCACCACCGACAATTATGTAGTCGTAAGTGTCTCGAATTTTTTTCAAATCGTACCCATCATCCGCGCTGCTTCAAGTGTGTTCTCAAGCAGACACGCAATTGTCATTGGGCCAGTTCCGCCTGGCATCGGTGTGATTGCACCAGCAATTGACTGCACCGCTTCGAAATCAACATCGCCGACAATTTTGTTATCAATGCGCGTCACACCGACGTCAATAACTGTTGCCCCAGGTTTAACGTGAGCAGCGGTCACCATTCGTGCGGCACCAGCGGCGGCGATAACAATGTCAGACTCGCGACAAACTTCGATCATGTTTGAAGTCGATTTGTGAGCAACAGTCACGGTTGCATCTGCCGCGCGACCGACGAGCAACAGCATTTGTGGTAATCCCACCAAAGCCGAGCGACCAATAACGACAACACGCTTACCTTTGGTTTCGATTTTGTAACTCTGCAGCAATCGAAATACGCCGAGTGGCGTACATGGCACGTGACCTTTAAGCCCACGCACCAAACGCCCAAGCGAACGCTCTGTCAAACCGTCAACATCTTTTTCGACTGGCAGCAAACTAAGCACGGCCTCAGTATCGATGTGTTTCGGCAACGGCAACTGCACCAATATTCCGTGAACGCCGTTATCGGCAACGAGTTCTGCAACTGCTTGCTCAACTTGACCTTGAGTCGCAGTCGCCGGCAAGTTAACACCACGCGAAACCATGCCTGCTTCTTGGGCTTTCTTGTGCTTGTTACTCACATATATATGACTCGGCGCGTCATCGCCAACCAGCACGGTCGCCAGACAAATCTTTGGGTTTCCGGCTGCGGCGATTGTCGATTTGATTCTGGCAACCGTTTCGTCTCGCAACTTGATGCCGTCGAGCAAAATCGCCCCACCAGGCGTGCGTTTGACCTCAGAAATCATGACAAGCCGACGATTTCACCATTCGCGTCGAAGTCAATGATTGCTGC
>JANRBC010000047.1:0-2178 GCA_030727685.1 Ilumatobacteraceae bacterium | reverse complement strand
GAAATCATGACAAGCCGACGATTTCACCATTCGCGTCGAAGTCAATGATTGCTGCGGCAGGCTTCGTGCCGAGACCCGGCATCGTTCGCATGTCACCGCAAATTGGATAAACAAAGCCGGCACCGATTGATGCTCGCACTTCGCGCACGTTTAACGTGTGACCCGTTGGAGCACCTCGCAGCGAAGCATCGCCCGAAATCGACAAGTGAGTTTTGGCGACACAAATTGGCAATTTTGCAAAACCGTTATCTGTGTAGTTTTTGATTTGCTTGGTCGCAAGGCTCGTGTACTCAACTTTTGCTGCACCATAGATTGTTGTCGCGATTTTTTCAATTTTTTCTTTGAGCGACGCATCATCTGAATACAAGAAGTGAAATGAGTTTTTGTCATTGCAAGCTTCGACGACCGCATTGGCAAGATCTTTCGCACCAGCGCCACCGTCGGCGAAGTGTGAACAAATCGCAACGCGCGCACCGGCACCTTCTGCAATTTTTCGAATTGCCTCATGCTCAGACTTATGGTCGGTCGGAAAGCTGTTAATTGCCACAACTGGCGAAACGCCGTGGGCTTTCACATTTTCAATTTGCTTGACCAAGTTTGCTGCACCCGCAATTACATCATCTGGGTTTTCTTTGAGTAGATCTTCTGGCAAAGCTTTGCCAGCAACAATCTTGTACTTACCCGAGTGCGCTTTGAGCGCGCGAACTGTTGCGACAAGAACGGCAGCATCGGGCACAAGACCTGATGCGCGACACTTGATGTTGAAAAACTTTTCTGCACCCATGTCTGCGCCGAAGCCGGCTTCGGTTATCAAATAGTCGCCAGAGTGAATGCCGATCAAGTCGCCGACAATCGACGAGTTTCCATGAGCAATATTGCCGAAAGGTCCTGAGTGAACAATGACTGGCGTGTTCTCAATTGTTTGCAACAAGTTCGGCTTAATTGCATCTGCCATGATCACAGCCATCGAACCAGCAGCGCTCAGTTGCTCTGCAGTTACTGGTTTGCCCTGCGAGTTATAGCCCACAACTATTCGCGCAAACCGCTCACGCATATCTTCTTTTGATTTTGCCAATGCCAAAATCGCCATCACTTCTGATGCAGCCGTGATGTCAAAGCCAGTTTGACGCACAACACCGTCTTCTTTGGTGCCAAGACCAATAATCATGTTGCGAAGCGATCGATCGTTGACATCCATCACGCGACGCCACGTAATGTTATTAATGTCAAGATCAAGTTCGTTGCCCTGGTGCAAGTGATTATCGACCATGGCCGACAGCAAGTTGTGTGCAGCAGTTACAGCGTGAAAGTCGCCAGTGAGATGCAAATTCAACAGCTCCATGGGGATCACCTGGCTGTAGCCACCACCCGCAGCGCCACCTTTAATTCCGAATGTTGGACCCATGCTTGGTTGACGCAAACTAATAGTCGCTTTTTTGCCGATGTGCTTCATTGCTTGACCCAAACCAACAGTTGTTGTGGTCTTACCCTCACCGAGCGGCGTTGGGGTGATCGCCGTTACTACGACATACTTTGCCTTTGGTCGCGACTTCAACGAATCAATCGCGTCAAGACTTATCTTGGCGAGACTTTTGCCATACGGCTCAAGAAACTCGCTGCCAATACCCATTTGGGCGGCAATCTCAGTTAACGGCTTTGCCGTTGCTTTACGCGCGATTTCAAGATCCGATGGAAAACCCATTACTCCCCTTTTGATTAACTCTTTACAAAATTTATGCGACCCCCTACTCTACCGACCCCGCTTTAAGCGGGGGCAAACTATCCCGAGTCGCTACAGTTAATTCTCATGGCAAAGCACAAGTTTGACCCCTACATGCGAATCACCGAACCAATGGTTCGCGAGAACGGCGAATTGCGTGTGGCCACTTGGCAAGAAGCCATTTCACGAGCAGCAAAAGGACTAGCCACGACGCGAGATGCGTTCTCGCCATCGGCTGTCGGTTTTTTCTCTTGCTCAAAGTCAACCAACGAAATGAACTTCATCGCTCAAAAGTTCGCTCGTGCAGTCATCGGCACGAACAACATCGACTCTTGTAATCGAACTTGACACGCACCTTCGGTGGTCGGTCTGGCCACCGTTTTCGGAGCAGGCGGAGGAACAAGTTCATACGCCGAAGTTGAAACTACAGATCTCGTAGTTCTTTGGGGTTCAAACGC
>JANRBC010000046.1 GCA_030727685.1 Ilumatobacteraceae bacterium | reverse complement strand
GCATCAACAATCACAGCAATATGGTCTGCACGCTGCACCGTCGACAAGCGATGCGCAACGACAATAACTGTGCGACCGGTCATCAAACGCTCGAGTGCATGCTCGACTTCAGCCTCGGTGCCTGGGTCAAGATTCGATGTCGCTTCATCGAGCACGAGCACTGCCGGGTCGACGAGTGCGGCGCGAGCAAGCGCGACCAACTGACGCTCGCCTGCCGACAATCGACTGCCACGTTCGCGGACTTCAGTATCTAAGCCGTCAGCAAATTGAGCGAAGTGCTCGGTTGCACCAATTGCTGCGATCGCCGCTTCGATTTCGGCGTCGGTTGCATCAGCGCGGGCGATGCGCAAGTTGTCGCGGATTGATCCGTTGAACAAGAAACCTTCTTGCGGCACAACAGCGATGCGTTCGCGCAGTGATGTCATCGTCGCCAACGTTAAATTGACGCCACCATATTCAACGGTGCCACTTTGCGGGTCATAAAGTCGCGCCATTAATTTTGCCAATGTTGACTTGCCTGCCCCAGTCGGGCCAACGAGTGCAAGTTTTTCGCCGACGCCGACTTTGATCGACACACCATTTAATGCTGGTGAATCTGCCCCCGCATATGTAAACGAAATATCAGTGACTTTGAGTTCGCCAGTCTTGGGCAAATCGACTGCCGAATGATGCTCGTCGACTTCGGGTTTCGCATCAAGGATTGCAAAGAGTTTGCTTAACGCAGCACCCGCAGATTGCACCGTGTTGTAAAGCTGCGAAAGTTGTTGAACTGGGTCGAACAGAGTTGACAGCAACAACACAAAAGCAACAACAGTGCCGAGTGTGACCGTGCCGCGGTGAGCAAACCAACCGCCGATGCCGATCATCAATGCGCTGGCGAGAACGCCAGAAAATTCAACAAGCGCAAAGTACCAAGTTGAAACTCGCACGCTCTTTTCGTGGGCGGCAAACAACGATCGATTTGAGATTTTGAACTTGCGCTTGACTTCGTCTTCTTGGGCGTATGCCTGAATGACGCGCACCGTCGTGATGCCCTCTTGAAGAGCCGAAAGATTTGCGCCGACGCGCTCGCGCACAGTGAGATAAGCGCGATTAGAGTCGCGCTGAAATTTGATCGACGAGAAAACCAACATCGGCATAACCAACAACGCGACAATCGTCAATTGCCAACTGAGAAACAGCAACACAACGATCGAAAACACAAGCATCAAAACAGCCGATAAGAACTGCAGCAAACCCCATTGCACAAGTTCTGACATTGATTCGATGTCGGCCGTCATTCGCGCAACTAGAACACCTGCTTTGTTGCGATCGAAAAATGCCATCGACTGCCGTTGCATTTGACGAAACACTGCAAGTCGCAGCAATCGCAAGAACGACTCGCCCGTGCGGTTGACGAAAACAAACAAAAGCCGTCCAAAAACATATGTAAACGAAACGACAATGAGATACAAAACCACCGACAGGTTCAAAGCGCCAAAGTCACGCGCTCTGATGCCCGCATCAATGCCATAACGAACAATGACTGGCCCCGACAAAGTTGTGGCTGTTGTGACCATGACACAACCAAAAGCGATATACATCGTCTTGCGAAATGGCGCCGCCATTTTGAAAACACGACCCAAAATTGTGCGGGCCTGCGCACGACTGAGGCGATCTTCGTCGCTAACGCCACCTGCCTGCCACATGTTATTTAGCCGCCACTTTCTCAGTCTCGGTTTTGGCTTCTTGCATGCTTGCGAGCACTTCGCGATAGCGAGCATTTGTCGCCACTAGTTCTTCGTGTTTGCCGATCGCGGCAACTGTTTGGTTATCGATGAACACAACTCGTGAGGCCAAGGCGATGGTGCCCGGACGATGAGCAATCACAATCGTGGTGCGACCCGACATCACCGTGCGCATCGCATCGCGAATTTCGCCTTCTTTGCTTGGGTCGACCGCGCTTGTCGCGTCGTCAAGCACCAAAACTCGTGGGTCAGAAATGATCGCGCGCGCAATCGCGATGCGTTGGCGCTGACCACCAGAAAGCGAAAAGCCCCGCTCGCCGATCACCGTGTCGTAGCCGTTTGGCAACTGCAAAATAAATTCGTGGGCGCCAGCAAGTTTCGCCGCTCGCTCTAGGTCGGCTTGCGCCGCATTCGGCTTGGCGAACGAGATGTTTGCCTTCACTGAATCGTTAAACAACACTGTGTCTTCAAAAACGACACCGATTTGTTGGCGCAATTCTCGTATTTTGAGTTTGCGAACATCAACACCGTCTAAGAAGACGTGACCACTGTTGGTGTCATAAAAACGCAACAACAACCGCGCGACAGTCGACTTGCCCGACGCAGTCGCGCCGACAATTGCAATCGACTCGCCCGCGGCGATTTCAAGATTAAAATTCTTAAGCACAGGTCGCTCGGCGTCATAGCCAAACTGCACGTGGTCGAACTTGACCGCACCAAGTTGTTTGCCGTTTTGCGATGGCAAATCACGCGCAGTTGGCGGGTCGACAATTTCAGAACTGGTCGACAAAACTTCGTGAATGCGCACAAGCGCCGACGCTGCGCGCTGACCAAGGGCGATGATCATGCCGACGTTGCGCAACGGCCACACCAAAAGCGTGAGATAGACATTGAACGCAACCAAATCGCCGATTGAGATTTGACCCGACAAAACTCGATGACCGCCGACGCCGAGCACGCCGACTGCGCCGAGCGCAGGCAAAATATCGATCGCCGGCATAAAGTTGCTGCGAATCTTCGCGGCCTTCATCGACTCGGCATAAATATCGTCGGCTTCTTTTGAAAGTTTGTCGAACTGCACTTGCTCGGCGCCAAAACCTTTGACAACACGCACGCCCGCAACTGACTCTTCAACGACGTTGGCAAGTTGTGCCTGTTCTGCCTGCACAGCAAGCGATGCCGGATGAATGCGATTGCTAAATCGGCGCGCCGAGAGATTGACGAATGGCAACGGCGCCATCGCCACGATCGCCAAAATCGGATCGGTGATGAACAAGATCGTCGCGACGGCAACTATTTGAATCACGTTCGACATCGTGATCGGAATCATCACAATGAATCCCTGAATTTGCATCAAGTCGCTTGAAGCGCGACTCATCAACTGACCAGTTTGCGCCTTGTCGTGATAACCAATATTTAGATCGAGAACATGACCAAATAGTCGTTCGCGCAACAGGGTTTCAGCCCAACGGCTTTCACGAAATGCAACATAACGACGAAACCCAGACAAAATGCCGGTGAGCACACCGAGACCAGCGATTATCAACGACCATTTCAATAACGGGCCGTTCTTTTCGATGCCATCGTTGATCGCCAGTTTTGTAACTTGCGGAATTGCAACTTTGAACGCTGCCCAAGACGTGCCAATGAGCCCACCGATAATTAAATTGCGACGCTGATCGCGCAAAAAACCGCGAAGAAGTTTCCAGCCTTCACTGCGTTGGGTTTGTTCAAATTCGAGACGCGCCGATACCTCTGAGTCTGTTTCGCTCACCGACATAACTAATTCGCGCTCGGAGAAAGAGTCTCAGCGCACTGCCAGAAATCGACCTCGGGGTCGAAAGCCACGATCGCCAGCGATGAAGTCGTCACGCCATTATCAAAATATTTTTTGATCGTCTCACGGCACTTTTCGGCACTGCCATGCACAAACAATTGATCAACAACTTCGTTGGGTATGGCTGCGAGTGCACCTTTGCGGTCACCCGCCTTCCAGAGGTCCCACATTGGTTGCAACATCTCACCGCGGCCGAGCCACTTGTGAAACTCGGCGTAAACAGGCACGGTTAAATAAGCCGCGATCAAACGCTTCGCCGATTCGCGAACCAAATCAGCGTTCTCACTCGGACAAACAAAAATTCGTGCGACAATTTCGCGCTCACCCGGGTTTTGTGATTTTTTTGCTGCTTCGTTGACAACTGCGGCGACTTTAGTTACATCGTCTGCCGACAACCAGTTGATGATCGCACCGTCGGCTTCGCGACCTGCAAGTTTCAACATGCCTTCACGCAACGCGGCGACCAAGATTTGTGGCTTCACTTCAGGGCGAATGCCGAGGCGAAACCCGTCAATCTTGAAAGTGTCGTATTGCTTTGTAATTTTCTCGCCAGTCAATGCATCTTGCAAAAATCTCACAACATCGCGAACTTTTTTATACGGCTCAACAAACGGAATCGCATTCCATTTTTCAATGATCACGTTGCTCGACGAACCGATACCGATTGCAAATCTTCCGGGCGCTGCATCAGCCATCGTCGCCACACTTTGGGCCATCAATGCCGGTGAGCGCGTATACGCCGGCACGATCGCAGTGCCGAGTCGCAATCGCGGCTCCCATGCGGCAGCCATTGCCAGTGGCGTGAAAGCATCGGCGCCATCGGCTTCTGCTGACCAAATGTCGGTGTACCCGAGATCCGCAAGTTTTTTATAATTTTCGCGCTGCGCGTGCAAGTGGCCGGGCAACGGCACTGTCATTCCGGGTCGTTGTTGCACGGGTTAATTCTTCCACTTTCGTGCTTTGCAACTCTGACTGGCCGTTGCCATCAACGTGCCATCTTCGGCAAACATATTCACGCGGCCGTGCCCAAAACCGCGATCAATCGCGTCTATATATATGTCAAGCAATACCCATTTTGTTGGCACAAGTTTGACAATGCGGATCGTGTTGTCGAGGCTGTTGCCACCCGCGGCCAACCCCAACGCCTGACCGATCGCCATCGGCACGAAGTCGCCGAGAATGCCGAGCGCTGTTGCATCGACATCTTCAATCAATGCAGGAATGTGCGCCCACATCACAACATTGCCATCGCTCAGCGAACCGTCGAGTTGTGCGAGTGATCGACCTTTGACAACACGTTGTTGCAACGAGTCGTGAATTGTGCCAGGCGAATCGTGAATATGTTGACGCGCCGGTGTTTGCTCGGGCGATGGCGCTTGGGGCATTTTTGCGAACTGACCAGCTGCTTCGAAGTTGCGATCACCAAGTGCGGCGTTGACGGTGAGAATTTCTCGGTCGCCAACACGAGCAACCGCGCGACCTTGCGTAATTTGCGGGCCATTTACAACGAGCGTGACATCGATGGTCACGAGTTCGTTGGTTCTGGCGAACGACAAATATTGTGCCGTCGCCCAAACGAGGTTGCGCTGCGAAACGGTTTCAAGTGCGCTGATGCACGCGCCGAGGCCCGCGCCGCCAAATAAGAACGAACCGCCCGTCGAGATGCGAATATCGACTGGCATTTCAAAAGTTGTGGTCTCGCCGATGCGATTTAAACCGAGAAAACTGCGACTATCCACCTCTTCACTCTAATTAGTTAAGACCAGTTGCCGACTCGTCGAACGCCACTCACCCCCTGATTCGTGTCACGCCGCAGACTAGTTTTGCTATATGGCAGATGTCCCATGGCGCGGTGACGCGGTTTCGCTCGTCGAAGCGTTTCGCAGTGGCGAGCGCTCGCCTGCCGAAGAATTGCAAGCAACATTTGCCGCAATCGACGCGAGCAACTTAAATGCGTTTTGCTACCTCGATCGTGACGCCGCCGAGCGCGACGCAAAAAACGCCGACATTTCTTTGCCATTTGGTGGTGTGCCGTTCGGCGTTAAAGAACTCGACTCAGTTGCAGGCTGGCCCGACACCGAAGCGTGCATGGTGTTTAAAGATCGGCGCGCGACAACAACCGACACACAAGTGAATCGAATTTGCCGTGTCGGCGGCGCCGTGCGAATCGGGCAGACAAACGCCAGCGAATTCGGCGGCGTCAATTTAACGCGGACAGTTTTGCACGGCGCAACTCAAAATCCGTGGAAACATGGTCATACCCCTGGTGGGTCATCGGGTGGCAGTGCATCGGCAGTCGCTGGTGGTCTAGTGAGTTTGGCAACTGGTGGCGATGGTGGCGGATCAATTCGAATACCGGCTGGCTTCACGGGTTTGGTCGGATTAAAAGCAACGTTCGGTCGCATTCCGCGCGGGCCCGGTGCGTCGAACGGAAACTTAACGACTGTGATCGGTTGCTTGTCGCGCAGTGTGCGTGACACCGCGCGATGGTTTGATGTTGCCAACGGTCACGAAGCACACGACCCGCTGAGTTTGCCTCGCGTTTCAGGATGGGAAGCCGGCCTCGGCACGATTGCAACTTCGGGTTTGCGTGTCGCGGTCGTTTCGAATTTTGGTGGCGGTGTTGTTTCGCCGGCGATGTGGCAAGTTATCGAAAATGCCGCAGAGAATTTGATCAAAGTTGCTGACCTGAAGCGTCGCGATTCGGTCGATATGTCGCTACCTCGACTCGGCGCGGCCTGGTCGATAACCGGAATGGCGGCGATTCAATTTCAACTCGGCGATCAATGGCCGGCATGCGCCGATCAACTCACGCCCGAGATTCGCTACGGCGTTTCGCGCACAGAGAACATGTATGGCACAGAGGCGCGCGGCAAATTCGAAAAGCGACGTATCGACCTAAACAATCGCATGGCACAAATTTTTAGCGAAGTCGATTTGATAATCACGGCGAGCAACCCTGATATTGCGTTCAACGCTGAAGGTCCGCTGCCCGATACTTTCGGTGGCATTGTCGCGGGCGCGGGCAACAACGGCGTGCTGACGTTTCCGGCAAATATTTATGGCAACCCCGGCATCTCGGTGCCGGTTGGTTTCGTCGACGGACTGCCAGTCGGCATGCAGATCATGGCTCGCCACTTCGAAGAACCAGTGCTGCTCGACCTCGCCCTCGCCCTCGAACGCACCAACCCCTGGCCCCTCACCTCCCCCTAATTTTTAGAACAATTAGCCTCAACTATTCGCCTTCGTCGCGATGC
>JANRBC010000045.1 GCA_030727685.1 Ilumatobacteraceae bacterium | reverse complement strand
CTCGCAGTGCGAGCGCTAGTGGCATACGCATGGCCAGTCATCAACGAAGTCAATGCTGCAGCCCATGCACGACCACCAGTTGAGTCGTAAGGCATGCCGAGGGCCATCAATAGCGCACCCAAGTTTGCATAGCCAAGACCAAGTTGACGGAACAAGCGGCTGTTCTCGGCGATCTTTTCTGTTGGATAATCAGCGTTACCAACAAGAATTTCTTGCGCAGTAAACATCACTTCAATCGTGTGCATGTATGACTCGACGTCGAATGTGTCGTCGTCGTTCAAGTACTTCAACAAGTTGATCGACGCCAGGTTGCACGCCGAGTTGTCGATGTGCATGTATTCGCTGCATGGGTTTGATCCGTTGATGCGACCAGCTGCATGAGCCGTGTGCCACTTGTTGATCGTTGTATCGAATTGCAAGCCTGGGTCTGCGCACTCCCATGAGGCAGTGGCAATTTGGCGCCAAAGATCGCGAGCACGAATCGTGCGCACAACACGACCGTCTTTGACTGCAGTCAAATTCCAGTCGGCATCGTCTTTTACGGCCTGCATGAACTCGTCGGTTACGCGCACCGAGTTGTTGGCATTCTGGTATTGCACCGAGAACGAGTCAGAACCGTCAAGGTCCATGTCGAAGCCGGCGTCGCGCAAGGCACGCGCTTTTTTCTCTTCGCGCGATTTGCACCAGATGAATTCTTCGATGTCTGGGTGGCTGGCGTTAAGGATGACCATCTTTGCTGCACGGCGAGTTTTTCCGCCCGACTTGATTGTGCCCGCTGACGCGTCTGCACCACGCATGAAACTGACAGGACCAGAAGCGGTACCGCCACCCTTGAGATGCTCGGCGCTGCTACGAATGTTCGACAAGTTGATGCCTGCACCAGAGCCACCCTTGAAGATGGTGCCTTCTTCTTTGTACCAATTCAAGATCGCATCCATCGTGTCGTCGACAGCCAAGATGAAACATGCACTGGCTTGTTGCGGGACACCGTTGACACCGATGTTGAACCACACAGGTGAGTTGAACGCGGCGCGCTGGGTGATCAAAATAAATTTTAGTTCGTTGCAGAAAGATTCGGCCTCGTCTTGGTCGATGAAGTAGCCGCACTCGGTGCCCCACTTTGTGATCGTCTCAGCAACACGGTCAACAACTTGTCGCATCGAATTTTCGCGCTCTGGTGTGCCTGGTGTGCCACGGAAATATTTTTGTGAGACGATGTTTGTCGCATTCAACGACCATGACACCGGAAACTCGACACCGAGTTGTTCGAACGCAACGCTTCCGTCTTTCCAGTTTTTAATTTGCGCATCACGACGCTCCCAGACCACTTGGTCGTAAGGATGAACGCCAGGCGCTGTGAAGTGACGACGGATTCCGATTGACAAACGCTCTGGTGCGAGAGACATATTCTTTTACCTTTTCTTTCTATTCGTTGTGAGTCAACAATTGCTTTTGGCTACTGCTGACTAGTTCGTTAAAATATTCGTTGTTGACGCCGTGCTTTGAGGTGCAGTTGCCGCAACATTGCGGCCTCAAATGAGACCACAAGATGTTGTGCCTAACTGCCCCCCATTGCAGTTATGCCTACAACTGGTAGGTTCAGATTACAGCACTGTTATTTGGCTTTGTCAATCATTTAGAAGCCTTATTTTCTGCCCTTTCAGAAGCGTTCGAAATAACAGTCCGAAGCATACGGATACCACCCTGTGGATTGGAAGTGGACAGCCATGTGAATTACGGGATTCTTCTGTGGATTGCCTGTGCGCAACCGTCTGATTATGAAATTCGTGTAACCGAAACGGGTATTCCGTTTAAAACGCTATTTCCAGAAAGCGGATCAAGTTCTCTTTCGTCGGTCAAGATATTTGAGTTCACCCCAGCGCGCGAGGCGGCGACGCGGGTGTTGGTTCCGGCCATTGAGTGTCCCCAACCGTGAGGCAAACTAACGACACCCACTCGAACTGAATCTGTTACTTCAAGTGGCGCATCAACACTGCCGACTCGACTAGTCACGCGAACTTTTGATTCGCCAACAACGCCGAGTCGCGATGCATCGTCTGGATGAATTTGCAAGGTGCAACGATCTTTGCCTTTGACAAGAACTTCAATGTTGTGCATCCACGAATTATTCGAACGCAAGTGTCGTCGGCCAACGAGTGTGAGTTGCGAATCATCGACTTGCGCTAGAAGCAAGAGAGAAAGCCGCGACAGATCTTCGATCAATTGCGGCGGGGCCAGTTCGACTTTGCCTGAAGGTGTTCGCAACACTTCGGGCAATCGCGGCTCGAGTGCACCAAAGTCGATGCCATGTGGTGCTGCAATCAATTTGTCAAGCGTCAAGCCATCAGGCACGGCACCGAAGCCATCGCCAAATGGGCCTGAGCGCAATAGAAAATCAAGTATTCGATCTGGTCCGCGTCGCCCAGATTTTGAAAGTTCGTCAATAAGTTGCTGCACGTCTCGGCCGTAGACATTTGATGATGAATCTTGAACAGCGCTTTGCACGACACCTGCAATTGCAAGATCATCAACCACACTGACCTCAGTTTCAGTACCAAGACCTGAAACGATTGCCGAAAGTTTGGCCAAAATTTGCCACTCATCTAAATCATCTGTCCCAAGTGGCAAAACCGGCTCGCTGTAATTTGCAACATTGCGCACCGCGAAAGTTAAAAGTGCCAAGTCATAGTGACTGCGTTGCAATTGTGATGGTGGTGGCAAAATTACATCGGCAAATTTCGATGTCTCATTTAAATACATGTCAACGCTGACCATGAAGTCGAGTTCGGCGAACGACTTCGCAAGTCTCTGGCTATTAGGCGTCGACAAAATTGGGTTTCCGCCAACAACCACCATTGCTCGAATCTGGCCTGCGCCTGGTGTTTCGATTTCTTCAGCCATTGCCGCGGCCGGATATTCACCGAGTGCCTCAGGATGTTTGCTAACTCTTGAATGCCCACGGCCGATGCGAAAACCCTTGCCCTTGCCAGGTTCTCCGTGTGTATTGCCGCTACCGGCTACTGGAAGCGGAAACATCGCCCCGCCGACTCGATCAAGGTTGCCACTAAAAACATTGACTACATCTACGAGCCATGAAGTCGTCGTACCAAAAGCCGTCGTGCAGGTGCCGATTCGACCGTAGACAGCAGCGCAACTGGCGTCGCGCAATTCTCGAGCGATTCGCAAAATTGTTTGCTCGTCAATGCCTGTTGATGCAGCAACAGCTGAGGCGCTAAACGGCGCGAGTGCCACAACAAGTTGATCAAGACCATTTATATGGTTGCCGAGTCGCTGCTTAGCTAGTTGCAAGCCGTCACTTGCAAGCGTGTTGGCGATTGCTGCTAGCAACAGCGCGTCGGTGCCTGGTCGAATCGCCAACCATTCGTCTGCTTGCTCGGCTGTGCGACTTTTGCGCGGGTCAACTACAACGAGTTTGCCGCCGCGCGCCTGCATCGCTTCGATGCGACCAGGAAAATCTGGAGCAGTGCAAAGGCTGCCGTTCGATTCGTATGGATTTGCACCGAGGATCAATAAATATTGCGTGCGATCTAAGTCTGGTACCGGCACCGAACTTGGTGAGCCGAACATCAAGCCAGACGAAACCTGTTTCGGAATTTGATCGACTGTCGATGCACTGAATCTTTGTCGCGAACCAATGGCTTGCAACAAGACACGATTAAAGGTCATTGACGACAAATTGTGCGCACCAGGGTTTCCTAAATATGTGCCAATTGATTCGCGACCGAAATTTTCAATCACGCGATTTAAACCCGCTTCGATTGCTCGCCATGCTTCATGCCAAGTTGCTTGCACATGCACGCCATCGCGCTTGATCATCGGCGTCAACAATCGATCTGGGTCATAGTGAAGTTGTTTCAACGTGCTGCCCTTCGGGCAGATGAAACCTTTTGAGAAAACATCTTGCATGTCGCCACGAATGTGGGTCACCTGATCATCTTTTACGGTGATTGCCAAACCACAACCGGCCTCACAAAGAGGACATGTGCGAAACGCAATTTTCTCAGAAGCCACAGCAATATCTTGCCTCAAACAAACGCACAATCAATCATCGTCGTCACTCGTCTCATAGGCTGACCGTCGTGCGCCAGTTAATGCCCACTGCGAGCGACACCGTCAATGTGCGCGAGATCTGCGGCGCGCCGCGGTCTCGACACTCGAGCGGCCGGCCATCGGTTGGGCTGTGCATGGTCATGAGCATCGATGGCTCAACTGTCGTTGAAGGCAAATCAACTCAGCTATCAAACCCATCAGATCGAGATGTATTAATTGCGTTGCGGTCTGCAGCCGAAACAATCGTCGTTGGCGCCGGCACGATCCGTGAAGAAATGTATGAAGTACCTTCCAAAAAAGGACTCCGCGTAGGTGTCGTCACTCGCACCGGAAAAATAGACCTGAATACAAACCTTTTTAAGAGTGGTGCCGGCTTTTTGATCATGCCTGAAGACTCGAAAACACCCGAAACCGAATTCGACCTCGATATTGTTCGCGCAGGTAAAGGCAATGTTGATTTAGAACTGGCAGTTCGACAGCTACCTGGATCGTTTGTTCAACTTGAAGGCGGCGCGTTGCTAAATGCTTCGATGTTCGCGGCCAACTTAGTCGACGAGATCAATTTGACGATTAGCCCGATGGTTACTGGCGCTGATAGCCCTCGACTGGCAAACGGGGCGCCTCCATTGCACAGCCACTATGAATTGGCGCACATTCTTGAAGACAACGGATATATGTTCATTCGCTATTTGCGAAAAAAATAACCCAACAAAATTCGTTATTTGCGCAATTCTTTTTCGAGCAACGCAAGTTCGCGCTTAAAGTCTGCTGCGGCATCAAAGTTTTTGTAAACGCTCGCAAATCGCATGTAAGTGACTTCATCAATGCTGCGCAACAAACTGAGCACGGCATGACCCACTTGATTGCTAGTCACATCATCGCCCGTAAGTCGCATGTCGTCTTCAACACGCTCGGCGATTTCGATCAATACCGAGTCTTCGACTGGGCGACCTTTGGCTGCAGATTGCAAACCCCGAATGATTTTTGCCCGGTCGAATAATTCTTTGTCGCCGGTTCGCTTGATTACGTAAAGCGGCACTTCTTCAAGACGCTCATAAGTCGTGAACCGATGACCGCACTTCAAGCAAGAACGGCGACGGCGAATTGAACTGCCCTCTTCTGAAACACGTGAGTCAATAACCTTGGTGTCTTCGCATTGACAACTAACGCATCGCATCAGCACAAGATTACTCGCATTTTTTGACCAGAATTCGAAACCGTTTCGGGCTCGAACAACCGCTAAAAATTATGGAATGCGAACAAGTTGGCCAGTAGTGATTTGATCACCATTCATGAGAACTAGCTGGTCGACCACTTCGGTGATGTTGCTATTTGGTGCAATGCGCTGTGCGATTGCCCAAAGGGTGTCGCCCGACTCGGCGATCACGAATTTAGGAGTTGCGAGATTTTCGGCTGTTGGACGATCGGCCGCAGCACTTGTGTCGAGCATTGCGAAGCTCACCGTGACAGCCAAAGCTGCCAAAGCCAGCGAGACCACTGCGCGGCGACGGCGGTAAACCGGCGCCATATTTCGACGACCAACTGCTGCAACTGGGAAGTTATTGATTGCTATTGCCATGACAATGCCTCTTTCGTGGTGCTACTTCAGGGGTATTTCCGCTTACTTCCACCATAGCGAACGGGTGTTCGTAGTACAACCCTTTTAGCGAACATTTGTTCTCCGAACAGGTGTTTGACTTTAGGGGCGAACGGGCGTACGCTTTAGATATGAGCCCAAACACTGACCCGACCCCTATAAACGCCGCCCAGGCCAAAAACAGCACCCTTACCGAGCGCCAGCGAGGCATCCTCGACTTCATCGTCTCGAACATGCGTGAGCGGGGCTACCCGCCATCGGTGCGCGAGATCGGCGAGGCCGTGGGTCTTAGTTCATCGGCCACAGTTCATAACCACCTGGCGGCACTTCAAAAACTCGGATACCTGCGCCGTGACCCGACAAAACCTCGCGCAATCGAAGTGCGTTACGAGGCCTCAAGCGGCGTCGCCATGGAGCACCGCCCGACAAAACATGTGCCACTCGTTGGTGATGTTGCCGCGGGTGTCAATGTTTTGGCCCAAGAAAATGTTGAAGAACTTGTGCCTCTTCCAATGGACTTCACCGGCGACGGCGAATTATTTATGTTGCGCGTACGCGGTGACTCAATGATTGATGCTGGCATCTTGAACGGCGACTTTGTTGTTTGCAATTCTCAATCAACAGCCAACAATGGCGACATCGTCATTGCAGGTATCCCTGGCGATGAAGCGACCATCAAGACGTTTTCGCGCAGCGGTGGCCGCATCACATTGACACCGTCGAACACTTCGATGCAACCAATGGTGTTCGATAGCGACGAAGTTGTGGTTTACGGCAAACTCGTTACTGTTTTGCGTCGCCTCTAAAAAATAGTTTTACGGTTCGACGATCGCAAAGCCGGTCGAAAAATTATCTAGGTTGCCGAAAATCGTCAGCAACGCGCCAGCATCACCGTCAATCGTGATCGTGCCATTTTTTATCTCATCGACGAAAGTTGTCGTCTGGGCGATCACCTCTAAAAATAAATCGCGCGAAAGTTTGACAGTTGCCGATGCAGACTCGCTATGTCGACCTTGGGTTGCATAAAGCGTGCGGTTCGAGACACCGAGAATCCATTTTTCGTCTGGCGAACCAGTCATGTCGGTGAATAACCAATTGATTGCCAAAGATACGCCACCGAGATTTTCAGAAATTGCACGCACTCCGAGAACGTCAAAAACCTGATCGATTGTCATCGCTTTGATCAG
>JANRBC010000044.1 GCA_030727685.1 Ilumatobacteraceae bacterium | reverse complement strand
TCGGTGCATCTATATACGGTGCGAAGTTTTACCATCTCGCACTAGACATTATTCGTTGGGTGTGCGACTCGCCCCACGGCGTCGATAAAGAACTCTCGCTACGACAACAGCCATTAGGGCCAGCCAAGCGAAAAGCAAAAATTTAAATAGTCCAGCCACGAGTCTTGCCACGGTTGCCCTTACTGCGGTATTGCGCGATGTAGTCAAAACAGACTGTTCGCTGCCATCAAGCGGCACTCGCCAAGTCACTGTATTTGCAGTATCGAAGCCGGTGGTTCGTTCGATGACACCAGGCAATGTCGCGACAAAATCAATCGTCATTGCCTTGCCAAGATCAAGGCCCGCTTGTTGAACGTTGTCGGCGAATGGCGCACCGCCAATAGTTCTTAGTAGCCGAGTGTCAGCGAACGCGTTCAGCCCGCCATCAACTTGCAAAATTCCATCGAGTGTAAAAGTCGAGTCAGTGTCTTTGCCGTCTCGAGATAGCGACATCTGTTTGAACGGACCGAACTCGCCACTCAATTGATTCAGTATCACGCCAGCCTGTTCGGCGTTATCAAATGTGTGCTTGAGTGAAACTTGCAGTCCACCGTCTGCAGTTTTGTTCGGTCGAGTTACAACCCAACCAGCTGCAGTCGCGTCATCAAATCGCAGATCGTCAACCAGGTTTGGAGCTGCTGCTACCACCTCTGAGTCGGCAATCAGATTTAGCGTCACAGTTCCAGCCCCGCTTTGAGCGACATCAAGCGTTACAACTGCGTTTACCTGACACGAGCACAAAATCGCCACGGCTGCAACTAAGCCAAAATTTTTGATTTTCAAAAAATGTCTAGACACGCGTTGCATAGTTTACGCAGAACTACCTAAGCCTGCGTCAGGCGGGTAGCGAGTTATTCAGGTGTCGGAGTTGTTTCGCCAGCACCTGCAAGCTCAACTGCAACAGGTGGCGCGAAACCTTCGACCGCTTTGAACGAGAAGCGTTTTTCTTCAGGCTTCTCTGGGTCGTCTTCAACACCGATCACAATAATTTCACCAGCATGAAACTCTTTATTAAGAAGTTTTTCTGATAGCGGATCTTCGAGGAAGCGTTGCATCGCACGGCGCAGAGGTCGAGCACCCAGTTGTGGGTCATAGCCACGCTTGGCAAGCAATTCTTTTGCTTCGACAGTGAGTTCAAGACCCAAGCCAAGACCTTCAAGCTGACCTGTCAGGCGCTTGCTCATCAGATCGACCATTTGCACAACTTCGTTCATCGACAACTCATGGAACACGATGACTTCGTCGATTCGGTTCAAGAATTCAGGTTTGAATTGCGTCTTCAACGCCTCATTGACCTTGTCGCGCATGCGTGCATAAGAAAGGGCTTCATCATTTTTGCCGAAACCGACATTGGCTTTGCGCAAATCTTGAGTGCCCAAGTTCGAGGTCATGATCAACACCGTGTTTCTAAAATCTGTGCTGCGACCCTGGGCATCGGTCAAACGACCCTCTTCAAGAATCTGAAGCAGCGTGTTGAATACGTCAGGGTGTGCCTTTTCGATTTCATCGAACAATACAACTGAGAATGGCTTGCGTCGCACGGCTTCTGTCAACTGGCCGCCTTCTTCGTAACCCACATAGCCAGGGGGCGAACCAACAAGGCGACTAACCGTGTGTTTTTCCATGTATTCACTCATGTCAAGAGCAATCAGCGCTTGCTCATCGCCAAACAAAAATTCAGCAAGGGTTTTTGCGAGTTCTGTTTTGCCGACGCCGGTTGGTCCCAAGAAAATAAACGAGCCACTCGGGCGCTTCGGGTCTTTCAAGCCTGCTCGTGTGCGACGAATACTTTGGCTCACCGCTTTAATCGCGTCTTCTTGACCAATGATGCGCTTGTGAAGTTCGCCTTCCATATTCAGCAACTTGGCGGTTTCTTCTTCGGTCAATTTGAAGACCGGGATACCTGTCCACATGCTTAAAACTTCGGCGATTGACTCTTCGCTTACTTCGTCGAACAAGTCAATGCCTTGTGCTTTGACGTCGACTTCTTTTTGTGCGCGCTCTTCGAGCAATGAACGCTCTTGATCACGCAAACGACCTGCTTCTTCGAAACGCTGCTCTTCAACCGCACGCTTCTTTGCTTCTTGCACATCGTTGATTTTGTTTTCAATTTCTTTAAGGTCTGGCGGTGTCGTCATGCGCTTAATTCGCAAACGACTGCCTGCCTCGTCAATTAGGTCGATCGCCTTGTCTGGCAAGAAACGATCTGCGATATAGCGGTCGGCGAGATTGGCTGCTGAGACAAGTGCCTGATCTGTGATTGTCACGCGGTGGTGAGTTTCGTATTTGTCGCGAATGCCTTTGAGAATCTCGATCGTATGTGCAACTGATGGCTCATCAACCTTGACTGGTTGAAAGCGTCGCTCAAGTGCGGCATCTTTTTCGAAATGTTTTCTGAATTCGTCAAGAGTTGTCGCGCCAATTGTCTGCAATTCACCTCGGGCCAACATCGGCTTCAAAATTGATGCAGCATCGATCGCGCCTTCGGCAGCGCCCGCACCGACGAGTGTATGAATTTCGTCGATGAACAAAATAATGTCACCACGAGTTTTAATTTCTTTCAAAACTTTCTTAAGTCGCTCTTCAAAGTCACCGCGATATCGACTGCCGGCGACAAGTGCACCCAGGTCGAGGGTGTAGAGCTGTTTGTTGGTCAATGTCTCGGGTACTTCATTGGCGACAATTTTTTGCGCGAGACCTTCGATGATTGCCGTCTTACCAACACCAGGTTCGCCGATCAGCACAGGATTGTTCTTGGTGCGTCGTGACAAAATCTGCATCACGCGCTCCATTTCTTTGTGACGACCAATCACCGGGTCAAGTTTTTTGTCGCGCGCAAGTTGCGTCAAGTTGCGACCAAACTGATCAAGAATTTGACTGCCACCTTTTTCTTGTGGTGTGTCTTTTGCGCCAACCGGTTCGCCTTCATTCTTGCCACCAGGGCCTTGATATCCGCTCAACAATTGGATGACCTGTTGGCGAACACGACCAAGGTCAGCGCCAAGTTTGACCAGAACTTGTGCAGCAACGCCCTCGCCCTCGCGAATCAAACCAAGCAAAATGTGCTCAGTGCCGATGTAGTTATGACCAAGTTGCAATGCCTCGCGCAATGAAAGCTCAAGAACTTTTTTCGCACGCGGAGTAAAAGGAATATGACCAGATGGTGACGAGCCGCCTTGACCAATAATTTCTTCGACTTGTGCTCGCACCGCTTCGAGTGAAATGCCGAGCGCTTCTAGACCTTTGGCGGCAACGCCTTCGCCTTCATGAATCAAACCGAGCAAAATGTGCTCTGTGCCAATGTACGAGTGATTGAGCAGGCGGGCTTCTTCTTGGGCGAGAACTACGACTCTTCGAGCCCTATCGGTAAATCGTTCAAACAACTCTGACCGCCTTATGCGTCAAACTGGGTAACTGAACAAAGTGTATCGGTGCGGCCATCGCGATTTATGGCGCGTGACGCAAGCCCGACGCGAACTTGCGGTCACTAGTCTCGGTTGGTTTTAGCGTGTGGTTTGAGCGTGACGAGCCTCACAACGCTTAGTTCGTAAATTCACAAGGCGAGTTGCCTAGCCTGTGGATATGGCAGTTCTTTCGCCGCTTCTTTCGCTTCCACTTATGGATACTGATCGCCAGCGAGTTGAAGCGGCGCTTTTGGCGGCCGTAAAAAACCGTGATGCACACCTCAATGAACTTGCCGCGCACCTCATTGTTGCGGGTGGCAAACGGCTTCGCCCCGTGATGACTATCGCAGCGGCTGCAGTTGGCAATGACAAACCCGTGAGCGATGACGTAATTCAAGGTGGCATTTCTTGCGAACTGGTTCATCTTGGTTCGCTGTATCACGACGATGTTATGGATGAAGCCGCCACTCGCCGTGGTGTCGACACCGTAAATGCGCGATGGGGCAACCTGCAAGCCATTTTGGCTGGAGACTTTTTGTTGGCGAAAGCTTCAGAAATCGCGGCAGCACTTGGCACCGAAGTCGCAACACTTTTAGCTCAAACAATTGGTCATCTTTGTGAAGGCCAGATAGAAGAACTAACTAAGGCTTTTGATGTGTCGCGCTCAGTGCCTTCATATTTGGTGAGCATTGAGGGCAAGACTGCTTCTTTGTTTTCGACCGCTGCTCGAATTGGTGCGCTTGTCGCTGGTCACGATCGTTCAGTTGTCGAAGCGTTGACAAACTACGGCACTGCATATGGCATGGTGTTTCAAATTGTCGACGACATTTTGGACGTTATTGCAACAGACGCCGAACTTGGTAAACGCGCTGGCCATGACATGGAAGAAGGCGTCTACACATTGCCTGTGCTTTTAACTCTCAAGAGTGACTCAACAGATGCGCTTGAATTGCGAGACCTTCTAGGCAAGTCAATTTCTGGCAACGATCGTGACGCCGCACTAGCGATTGTTCGCTCAAACACTGGAATTGCTCACGCGATTGAGACCGCTAATGAGTACGTCGCTATCGCCGAAAACGAGTGCGCCAAAATGCCTGCATCAATGGCAACAAACGCATTACGAGACGCCCCACGGGCACTGCTCAATTCGGTTATTCGCTAATCGCGAATAACCAAAGTTGTTATCAGCGAAGTTCGTGAACGCGCAGAATTAATTCGCGCGAATCAGGGTCAAGTTGGCGGCCAGCAATTCGCTCAGTGAGAATTATCGCCTGAGCGGGGTCGTCGACCAAACCTGACCATCTGATGTATCCGCCCATTAACCCATGCAAGCGCTCGCTGACTTCTTCGGCGTGAACCACGATTTTCATTCCGCGCTGTAACAGCTTTGAAATTTCTGTATAAAAAGTCTTCAACCACGGGTCTAAATCGTCGGGGTGTGGCATCGGGCGATGCTGATAAGGCATTTGCAACTCTTCATAACTATGCAGATTGTGAGGCGCAGTGCTGATTGAAATCACGCAACCAAATTCGTTTTCACGAAGCCAAATAATCTCTTCTTGTCGTCGCACGCGTCGATGATTGACACCGAATCCGCCGGGCCGCTCACAAATTGCGAGCTTGTCCTTGATTATCCAGGTTAAATTTCGAGGCAAAATGCCCAGTGCCCATTTACCGCGCAGTTTTTGTGGCACTAGCGAGCCTTCAAACTTGACTCGCTACTAATTATTGTTTCGGACATCGAGATAGCACAATATCACAGCAAATTCAGGTTGTGTTTGGGTTTCGCAACTATCTCGTGAACACTTAAATTCAGATTTATTGCTTCGAGTTGATTTGCAGCCGCTGGTTGCTACGCCGAACTTCACGGTTCATTCCGATTTCGCAAGCTGTTGTCGCGCCACGAGCAACATCAAGTACGCGCTCGACCGTTGCTGCATCAGGTGGATATGTTTCAGTCAGCCAAACTCGGACCGCACGTCGAGCCAAAGCGATTGGCGCAATCGAAAGAGCTTTGGCGTCTGTTGGGTCAATTTGTTTAGCCAAGTCATCAAGAAAATCACTGTCTTCGCGAAACAAATCGGCTTGGCGCGCAAGAATCTGGGCAACATCGCGCTGTGAAACCTCGTTCATCAAAGGCAATAATTGTTGGCGAACTTGATTTCTCAGAAACTTCAAGTCAGCATTTGTTGGGTCAACAACACATTTGATTTCGAGCTCGCGACAAAGCATTTCTGTCTCGCTACGGCGCAGATTCAAAATTGGGTGACTGTGGCTTTGTTTCATTCCTGCAAGGCCCTGTAGTCCAGCCCCGCGCAGAAGATTGATCATTAGGGTTTCGGCTTGGTCATCGGCGGTGTGTCCGGTAGCAACAGCTTCGGGCAATACTGCGAAACGCGCATTGCGAGCGCGAGCCTCAAGATTCGCGCCCGGCTCAACTTTGATTGTCTTGCTAACAAAACTTGCACCGAGCTGCTCTGCAAGTCGAGCAACAATCGTCGCTTCTTGATCTGAACCTTGCCGCAAAGAATGGTCTACATGAATTGCAGTAACGTCACAGCCGTTCAAAACTGCGAGCAAGAGCATCGCCATACTGTCTTTGCCGCCAGAAACTGCGCAATTAATCTTCGATCCTGGCGATGGAAAGTTACATCGTGTTAAAAGCTCACAGGCAAACTTATTTGACTTAAGTTTTTCGACGAGGGCGTCCATCAGCCCGAGCCGCTTATTTCTGTGTTTGTTTTTGGCGACGGTTTGGGTATTTAAGAGCTGTTACCGACTTCAAATAACCAGCCACCAAACCAACCACAGCACCAATGCCGGCGATCAACAAACCTGCACCTAACCACCAATGCCAAACAACTGCTGCAATCATTGCCGTAATGCTAGCGATAATTCGATTGCTAAACCAATCAGCGGTTTAGTTCTTTAGTGTGCTCAGGAGCCGAAATTTGTCGTGGTGCTGAATCGATGTTTGAAATCTCAGTCAGTTCAGAAGAAGTTACTCCTGCGTCTTTGAACTTACGCAAAGTTGCCAACATGCGCCCTTCAATTGAGCCGACCATTTTGTTGTATGCAGTTATCGCCGTTTCGAGACCACGCCCAGTTTTCTCGACACTTTCAAGCACTGTGTCTACTCGTTCATATAGTTCACGGCCGAGAGCCGCGATTTTTTCGGCGTGCTCAGCGATTTGAAATGCCTGCCAACCTTTGGCAACGGCCAGTAGTAACGCCAACAAATTAACTGGCGAGGCGATCAACACCCGGCTTCGCATCGCGACTTCTAACAAACTGCTATCTGAACGCAAGGCATCAGCCAAAAATGACTCACCCGGAATGAACATAATCACGTATTCGGGCGAGCGATTGAATTGCTCCCAATATTTTTTATCGGCCAAAACTTTGGCGTGACCAGCCAGCGCCTTGGCATGTTCGCTCAATAGTTGTTGACGCAATGTTGGATCTGAAGTTTCTTGGGCTTTGAG
>JANRBC010000043.1 GCA_030727685.1 Ilumatobacteraceae bacterium | reverse complement strand
GTGCTGTTGACGAGCCATGAACTCAATTCGCACGCCCAGCGTAAGTCGTTGGCGTCTATTGCGTCATTTGTTTTTTGCCGCACTACCTCGCGACCGCCGAAA
Organism: Ilumatobacteraceae bacterium; assembly: GCA_030727685.1. GTDB lineage: Bacteria > Actinomycetota > Acidimicrobiia > Acidimicrobiales > Ilumatobacteraceae > BACL27. The sequence continues at coordinate 6,868 of JANRBC010000043.1, read as the reverse complement.
CCGGCAATCATTCGGTTTGAATGCTCGACTCTTGACAACGGAAACAAATTCGCTGGGTCGCCGTCAAACCACCCGAGTAAGCCAGCACGTATTTGTCGCACATGATGTTCTGCTACACCGTAAAACTCAGATGTCAGATTGTCTTCGTCAAAAAATTCTGGCAGATGAATTGAATGACCAAGTTCGGTGCTGGTGTAGCCGCGGTTAGTAAGGCGAACTGTTTGATCCCATAAAAATTGAATTGAGTCGCGATATCTGGTGACACGTCGCAAAATCTCAGCACTGCCACTTATCGGCATGCCATGAGCGCCGACGAGATGCGTTGGTTTAAGCGAAAGTAGATGATCAATGCCTGTAAGCATGATGCGGGGGTCGCGGTATTCTTCGCCACGAATCGCAAAGACATTGAACAGCACGGGCCAAACGAGATTGTTGACCGCACAGTCAAGTGACTTAAACCAATATGTAACTGAGTCATCAGCGTCAGACGGCGCTGGTGTCACTTCGACTTCGAGGCCAGCAACTTTGATCGTGCACGGTTTGTCGAAAGTATGTGCCGGTTTGATGAAGCCATTTGTTTGTGTCTTGTGTTCGGGGTTGCGATAAAAGCGACCAAGCCCAACATTCTCGTTGCCGTCGGGGCCATCTTGAGGCAGTGTTATGGCGAATTGCTCGACAAGTCCGCGGCTATAGCTAGGTGCGATCTCGGTTGCCGTGCGGACACGGTTGTAGGCAATCTTGCTGTGACCGTAAATCTCAACTTTTGTGTCGGGTGATTCGTCTAGAACTGCTTGCGTACCAGCAACATAATGAAAGTGCGTGTAAAGCACTGCGACAATCGGCTTTTTGGTGTGAATTCGCAGCTCAGCAATTGCGGTGCGCATTTCTTCATTCGACTCGCCAGTGTCAATTGCGATTATTCCTTCTGGCGCATCGACGAAAGTTTGATTTGATAGGCCGTTGCCAACAAGACACCAAATGTGATCGCCGACTTTGTAAAAGTTTCGAACAAGTCGCTTTGAGTGATCGACTAAATCACGATGAACAATTTGACCAGTTTCTGTAGTTACGGTGTTGTCTGCGTTTGGCTCGAAACTTCGGGCTCGTTTGTGTTTTGTCACGACGAACTGTATTCGCCGAGAACTTGTGTGGGGTCATTTGAAACTGTGTCTGGCCAATTCGAATACCAAATGTCGGCAGCAGAGGTGCCGACATGCAACGGTGGGCGATCAAAGCCATCAATTGGGTCGAGCAACGGCTTGACGATGATGTCGAAACGTGGCTTTGAAAAAAACGGAAATGACTGTCGGGGTTTGCCAGATTTATTAAACACCCGGTGAGGTGTCGAGATCAAACGACCACCACTCCAAAGTTCGAGCATGTCTCCGACATTAAGCACAAGACCATCAGGTGGACACTCGGCGCTGATCCATTCGTCGGCGCGATTGCGCACCTCGAGGCCGCCGATTGGGTCGTGGGCGAGCAGTGTCAATAAGTTGAAATCTTTGTGTGGGTGAATGCCCCAGGTATCGCTTTGGGGCGACATCGGTGGATAGTTGAGCAGCGTCATGTTTGTTAAAGGGTTTGTCATGCCCGCCAAGATGATGTTCGAATCGACGCGTAGCTGTGCGCAAAGGGCAATGATTAAACGCTCACTTACATTTGCCAATGCTTGCCAATACCTCATGACAGGTGTCTTGATATCTGCGGCAATTCGCGGCCACTTATTCGGGCCGTAAAGTGCACTTGCTTGGCAAATTGGGTCATGCGGGTCAGTCTCGTTATGTAACTTCCAGGCCTCGTATTGGTCGGCTTTGCCTTTGCCAGAATTCGGTGTGAAGTATCCGAGCGGCACAAAGCCTCGGTAGTTGCCTTTGACGACCATGTCTTGCATCAAAATCTCGCGCGGCGTTTCGAAAACCTTTGCGACCGCTTGTCGCATGTCAGCAATGATCTTTTCATCGACGCCGTGATTGACGATTATTGCAAAACCAATTTCGCTTAGTGCCGAGTAAAGTTTGCCAGCCGCATCGTCGTAATCTTTATTTGAGATGCTCTTCAGCGGTGAGATATCGACGATCTCAAGGCGCTTGTTGAGCGAGTTCATCTATTCAGGTTTAGTGTTTTGTACGTGCTGAAAGCCAAAGCGACCTTTGATGCAAAGGTTTCCGTGAGTGACCGAGTGATCGCTTGGTGAGGTGACTTTAACGATTGTGTTGTCTTGAACATGAAGTGTCAATGAGCAACCAACACCGCAATATGGACAAATAGTGTCGGTTTGAGTTTGTTCTTCTTCTCTCCAGGTGCCGGCTTCGCGCATTTCGTATTCGGATGTAAACATCAACGCTCCGGTTGGGCAAACTTGAATACAATTGCCGCAATAAACACACGCCGAATCTGTTAAGTCGACTGCGAATTCGGTTGAAATTCTGGCATCGAACCCACGACCTGCTGTTGTAATCGCAAAAGTATTTTGCCATTGCTCACCGCAGGCATCAACACATTGATAACACAAGATACATTTTGAATAGTCGCGAACATAAAGAGCGTTGTCGATCTTGACAGGTTGGTGAACAGTCTCGGCAGTTTCACCGTCGGGCTGATGGTGGTGACCAGTTACCGCCTCATCTCGTTTGCCATGGTGATATGACGGAGCACCGAACCGCAAAGGTTTTGCGTCGTAATTGTCATTCCATTTTGAAACATTTTTTGTCAGTGACAAGTCAACAGATGAACCAAGAAGCTCGAGCACAAGTTTGCGGCTGTGTGATGTGCGCTCAGTATCTGTATTTACGACCATGCCCGCTTCGACTTTGCGAGAACAACTTGGCACGAGTGTGCGAGAGCCCTCGAGTTCAACCATGCAAACACGGCACGCATTTTTTGGCGTAATTGTGTCACCAAAACAGAGAGTCGGTATTTCTTTACCTGATGCTCGGCAAGCATCGAGAAGAGTCGAGCCTTCAGGTGCTGTAACTTTCTTGCCATCAATGGTGAGTTCGACACTTTTGCGAACTTGCAGACCCGTGGTGACCTGAGTGCTCATGCTGAAAACACCTTAAGTCGTGTGAGCGCAGAGTCGATGGCATTGTGGGCTGTTTGGCCTAGGCCGCAGATGCTGGCGTCACGCATAACCTGGCCGAGATCGCGTAAAAGCTGAAGGTCGACAGCGGTGCTATCCGTGCCATTTGACTTGACCAATCTGGCGAGTGCTTCTTGTTGACGTACGGTGCCAACTCGGCATGGCACACACTGACCGCAAGATTCGTCACGAAAGAAGGCTGCAATTCTTTGCAACTGATCGAACATGTTTACGTTTTGATCTAGAACCATTACGACTCCAGAGCCGAGTGTTGTGCCTGCTGCTCGGGCTGCTTCTAGGGTCAGTTCAAGATCAAGATCTTCTGGGCCTACAAAGCCGCCGGCGGCACCACCGAGCAGCACAGCCTGAATTGTTGAGTCTGATTTGAGTCCGCCTGCGAGGTTTATCAGCTCGCGCAGCGTGACGCCAAAGGTAACTTCGTAGACGCCTGGCTTGTTGACAGCACCCGAGACACAGAAAAGTTTTTTGCCTTTAGAGCCGGTTGAACCCCACGATGCATATTTTTCGCCAGAGTTATTGATGATCGGCAACACGTTGAGAAGGGTTTCAACATTATTGACCACTGTTGGCTTGCCAAACAGACCAACTTCAACAGGAAATGGCGGCTTGTTGCGAGGTTCGCCGCGGAAGCCCTCGATCGAATTGAAAATTGCAGTTTCTTCGCCGCAGATGTAAGCGCCCGCACCTCTGAAAATTGTGATGTCGAAATTAAAGCCAGAGTTGAGAATGTTGTCGCCGAGATAATTTTTGTTGCGTGCGACTTCGATGGCATTAGTTAAATTCATGAGAGCGCGTGGGTACTCACCACGCAGATAGATGTAGCCATGTTGAGATCCCGTTGCGAACGCTGCAATCGTCATCGCCTCGACCAATGCAAACGGATCACCCTCGAGCAGGACTCTGTCTTTGAAAGTGCCTGGCTCAGATTCGTCGGCATTGCAAATCAGATATCGAGTTTTGACTGGCTGCGATGCCACTGCTGCCCATTTTCTGCCGGTAGGAAACGCTGCACCACCGCGACCAACCAAACCCGATGTCGTAACTTCGGCGATCACTTGTTCAGCACCAATTGCGAACGCTTTGTGCAAAGCCGTGAAGCCATTATTTGAGATGTAATCGTCAATGCTGAGTGGGTCGGCGATACCGATTCTTGAAAGAAGCACCAGTGACTTATCTGGCGTTTGCGGTGCCGCCTGTGCAATTGGTTGCTCGGCGGGTGCTGACTTTCCGGCGACGAGATCTGCGATTTGAGCTTTTGTCGCAGGTGCGAGAACTTCTTGGCGAACGGTGACGCCAGTTTCAATAACTAGTACTGACGGTGCCCGCTCACAAGTGCCCAGGCAAGGCGACGCGATAGCACCTTCGGGGAGAGTTTCTTCGGTGCAACCTGATGCGGCTCGACATGCCAGATCGATACAAACATGAACCTGGCGCGCGGGTCTCTCGTTTGTATCAAATAAAGCGTAGAAAGTTGCAACGCCGTAAATTTCTGCGGGGGCAATATCTAGGCGCTGAGAAATGTAATTAATTGCACCGCGACTGATAAAGCCAACACGATCATTGACGCTGTGCAGCGTCGGCAAAAGTAAGTGCCGCAATTTGCGCAGACTTTCACCGCCTGTAGAAACACGCATACCCATTTCGTCGCGTTGGGCACCATGCGAAGTTTCTTGGGGCGCGCCGAGCAACGAGTCAACAGCCTGACGCTCTTCGGTGTTAGCCGAACCTGATGCGATTTTTAGATCCATTGCTTCCTTGACTTTACGACTTAAATCACCTGGATGGCGACTTGTCTATTATTAGATACATATATATGACTACAACTTTGATTGCCGCAGCTGATTTTGTAGATCTCGATCGATACCCGATAGATCGCGACTGCCAAGAACGCCGTGATTTGCTCACAATCGCACAGGCGTTGATTAATGCCGATGGTTGCGCGGTTCTCAAAGGCTTTATTCGGGTCGAGAAAATCGCTGAATTAGTCGCCGAGTGCGACAGAGTTGAGAAATTTGGCCACCGAAACTTTACGCGAACTAACCCGTACTTTCTCTCCGACCGCGATGACCTGCCAAACTCGCACCCGCTCCGCAGATTTTATGATCGGTCGAACGCTTTTGTGCCAGCCGACAACCTTGGCGCTGAAAGTATCTTGCGCACGATTTTTGAGTGGCCGGCATTTTCGCCGTTCATCAAAGATGTTCTTCAAGAAGACAAGTTTTTTCCTTATGCCGACCCGTTGGCTGACGTAGTTGTGAACCTCGCAGAAGAGGGCGGCGGATTTCCGTGGCATTTTGATACAAACAATTTCACGGTGACTCTGGCGATTCAGAATGCAGAGTCAGGCGGCGAGTTTGAATTCAGTCCGATGGTTCGCTCGTTGACCGAAGAGAACTACGAAAAAGTTGAACAAGTTCTAGACGGCGACAAGTCGATGATTAAGACTGTGATTCTCGAGCCAGGTGATTTGCAAATCTTCAAAGGCAGATATTCGTTGCATCGCGTTGCGCCACTTCGAGGCAAGCGAAAGCGATATGTCGCAATTTTCAGTTATGTCTCTGAACCTGGCATGGTTAGTAGTCCACAGCGTGCAAAAGAACTTTATGGCAGGGTTCTGCCAATTCATCTTGAGCGTGCAGGCTTGCGCGCTGATGAACTAATTGATTGATCGTGTTTAAATTGTGAAGGCGATAGTTACGACCGGCAATGGTGGCTACGACAAACTTGTCTACAAAGATGTGCCGACGCCGACTGTTGGCTCTGGCGAAGTTTTAATTCAGGTTTTGGCAGCGGGCGTCAACAACACAGAGATCAACACAAGGGTCGGCTGGTATTCAGATTCGATAACGGTGTCGACTAATTCAGTTGCTGATGACGGCGAACTGGCCGAGATTCAAAAAGCCGATGGTGGGTGGGATCTTGCAACGCCATTTCCGTTTATTCAGGGCACTGACTGTTGCGGAAAAGTGGTTGAAGTCGCTGAAAATATAAATGCTCATCTTGTCGGCAAGCGTGTGCTGGTTCGGCCGTGCATGAGACCAGACGGTTTTGATTCGATGCGCAATGTCTGGATGGGGTCTGATTTTGATGGTGCTTTCGCTGAATTTGTGAAAGTGCCGGCGAGCGAAGTCTTTGTGGTCAATACAAATTGGAATGATGTTGAATTGGGTTCGATTCCGTGCAGTTATGGTTCGGCCGAGAACATGTTGTTGCGCGCGAATGTTTCGATGAATGATCATGTGTTGATTGCTGGCGCCTCGGGTGGTGTCGGTTCGGCGGCTGTGCAATTGGCAAAACTTCGTGAAGCACGCGTTACGGCGATAGTTGGCGCGGGCAAAACCGAGCAAGCCAAAGAAATCGGCGCCGACAAAATAATTGAACGGGGTACAGACTATGTTGCAGCTCTCGGAGAAGGCTCGGTCGATGTTGTTGTCGACAATGTTGGTGGCAGAGACTTTGGGTTGATGCTGAAGTTGTTGCGTCGGGGTGGAAGATATGTTTCTTCAGGCGCAATTGGTGGCCCGATTGTCAGTCTCGATCTGCGTGATTTTTATTTGAAAGATTTAACTTTGATCGGCTGCACAGCATGGGATGAGCCGGTGTTCGGCAATCTTGTTTCTTATATCGAAAATAATAAAATTAAGCCGCTCGTGGCAAAAACTTTCGCCCTACGTGACATCGCCAAGGCGCAGAGCGAGTTTCTCGAGAAAAAACATTTTGGCAAGTTTGTACTAGTGCCAGAGCACTAGCAAGTCATAGTGCCAG
>JANRBC010000042.1 GCA_030727685.1 Ilumatobacteraceae bacterium | reverse complement strand
CAGTAAATCTTTCATCCAGTGGTCCACCCGAAACACAGCTGCCAAACTTCGACCCAGAAGCGATTCGGTTGTTGAGTGTCGCGCTCGGCGCCGATTTAGACCAACGGCGTGACGCAGTTTGCGCCGTGGTCGCTAAGTATCCGACATTTTTGGATGGTTGGGCTTCAATCGGCGATCTAAGTGCTTCGGGCATAGATGCGTACATGGCTTACCGAGTTGGTTACCACAGGGGTCTCGACAGTTTGCGAGCCAACTCTTGGCGTGGCTCTGGATTCGTGAGATGGCGGTTCGAAACTAATCGCGGTTTTTTGCGGTGTCTCGCTGGTCTTGCGAAACACGCTCGAATAATTGGAGAGACATCCGAGGCTGTTCGCTGTGAACAATTTTTGACTCAGTGCGACCCAAGCGGGGAAGCAAACCATTTGTTGCGATGAGTTTTGTTGCCGACACAAGTGTTGCGATTTTCGCCGGCGGCAAAAGTAGTCGTTTTGGTAGCCCAAAGATTAATGCGAAAATCAACGAAACCGAATTTGGCTCATTGATAATAAAAGCATTAAAGCGTGCAGGATTTACAGATATTGCTTTGATCGGTGGAGACGTCGAAGATTCTCTCCGATGGGGTGTTGACTTCATCCAAGATGATTATCCAGAGTCAGGTCCGGTTGGCGCATTGTTAACCGCAATGAAGGTTTGCAAAACCGAGCTTCTAATGACGCTTCCTTGTGATGTTCCGTATATCGATGAAGATACTTGTCGGCAATTATCCAAACTGGGCATCGGTTTTGACGTGCGAGTTGCGCGTACAGATTCTGCTCAGTGGCTTTGTAGTACTTGGCGGCGCTCGACTTGCGAAGCCATTGAGCGAGAATTTGTATCAGGAGAGAGAGCCATTCATGAGGTAATTGAAAAACTGAATTTTGAGTTCGTTGATCTATCGAGTCAAGCTTTAGCCAACATCAACGAATCACACCAACTGAAACATCAGCCAAAATCAACTTAAGGCGTAAGATGTATTCGTGTCTATCTCTGAAATTTCAGTTAGTGAGTTCATGCAGTTACACAATCGCGATATCACATTGGTCGACGTTCGCGAGACAGACGAGTTTGAGTCAGGGCATGTATCTGGTGCAATAAACATTCCGCTGAGCGAGTTTGCAGGCCGAGTTACTGAAATACCTAGTGGGACGATTTACTTGATTTGTCGCAGTGGTGGACGCAGCATGCAGGCCTGCGGGTTTTGCGTTGACAATGGATTGAGCGACGTCGTAAATATCGCGGGCGGAACTCTGGGGTGGATAGCTGCAGGCAATGAAGTTGTGCTCGGCGGCAATCCCGAGTGAGTTTTGAGTGGGTTGACTCAGAGAAGGCGCTTGACGACGTTATTGACAGTGTTTTGACCGGATCTCGTTACGCGATTGACACCGAGTTTCATCGAGAGAGAACTTATTACCCGAAGCTTGCCCTGGTGCAGGTTCGCTGGGGCACACAAACCGCACTGATTGATCCGCTTGCAGTTGATCCGCGAAGATTGGGTCGTTTATTCACAAGTGAGATTTTGGCTGTCTTCCATGCGGCACAGCAAGATCTTGAAGTGTTGCGACACGCTTCACTTGAAGCACCCCGAAATATTTTTGATTGTCAAGTAGCTGCAGGATTTGTCGGCTACTCGACACCTTCTCTTGCAACATTGGTGCAAGCACTCAAAAAAACTACTCTGTCGAAAGGTGACCGACTCACCGATTGGTTGCGTCGTCCGTTGACAGAACAGCAGTGTGCTTACGCGGCTGACGATGTTGTTCATCTTTTTGATCTACATGATGATCTAACCAAACAACTCAATGAGCTGGGTCGGGTTGACTGGGTGAAAGATGCGTGTAGTGAACTGGCATCACGACCAACAGGCCCTCAAGATCCGTCAGATGCATGGCTAAGACTTAAAGAGGTTAGGGCGCTGAAAGGTCCGGCAAGAGGTGTTGCTCAGTCTTTAGCTAGATGGAGAGAAGAAAGAGCCATGCGAGGCGACTTGCCACCGAGACGTGTGATGTCAGATATGGCATTGCTTGGCATTTCACAGCGAGTGCCAAAGAGTGTTGAAGAACTTGCAAACACTCGCGGTGTTGATGATCGACATCTTTCGGCTGAATATTGCAGAGAGATTATGACTGCGGTGCGCGATGGTGCCAAAAATTCGGTCTCGTTACCAACTAATGAAAATGATGAAGTTGACAAGTTTGCTCGTCCTGCGTTAACCCTGATCACTGCTTGGGTGGGCGAGTTAGCGAGAAAACATAAAATCGACGCCACTCTCTTGGCGACAAGAAGTGATATCACTGCGTTTCTTCGACAGTCTCCGAAAGCCAGGTTGCGCGAGGGTTGGCGAGCGACTCTGATAGGTGACGATTTGATGCGAATTCTGAACGGAGAAGTGGGTCTAAGTGTCGACCGTGACGGACATCTCAAGCTGATTAGTTCAACGATCGCTTAGAAGCGACAGATTCATTCGTAAATCCGCGCTTTCAATGAACGGTGTTGCTATGATTTCCCCCAATGTCTATCCACTAGGCGGTGACCAAAACCGGTAATCGCCCCAGAGAAATTTGGAGCCCTACCGTGAAAAAGGGTCGTCATCGTCGATTTGAAGAAGCGCGTCGCCTGAAACAGACAGGCCCGTCCGCCGAAGATCTCGGAGTTGCCAGAGAAAGTAAGTCGAAGTCCCAAGAAGATGAATACGCGGCCATTGCAGAACGTTATGGAGTGCGGTTTGATGAAAACGGCGACGAGATTGCCGATGATTCTGACGAAGATATTTCCTGACACGAACTGAGAGCCCCCAATTAATAACATAAGAAATATTGCGCTGGTAGCGCACGTTGACCACGGTAAAACCACTTTGTTGGATGCCCTACTAAAAAGTGGCGGTACTTTCGCTGCTCACCAAGCTGTAGTTGATCGAGTCATGGACTCGAACGACCAAGAGCGAGAGCGTGGTATCACGATTTTGGCTAAGGCTGCCGAAATTGAATGGCGAGGCACCAAGATCAACCTCGTCGATACACCAGGTCACGCCGACTTTGGCGGAGAAGTCGAACGAGCACTTGCCTTGGTTGACGGTATTTTGCTTTTGGTGGACGCCGCGGAAGGTCCGTTGCCACAAACTCGTTATGTACTTTCAAAAGCATTGGCCAAAGATCTGCCAGTTGTCGTTGTATTAAACAAAGTTGATCGATCCGATGCTCGACCAGAAGAAGTGTTGCATGAAGTCGAGCAACTGTTTTTAGATCTTGCGCACCATGACCATCATCTGAGTTTCCCGGTGATCTCTGCGGTCGCTCGAGAAGGTCGGTCGATGAAAGGCATTGGTATGCCGGCTGAAAATGCCGACTTAGTTCCATTGCTAGACGCTGTTCTCGATACGATTCCCGCGCCAACGGGAGACTCATCGAAGCCGTTGCAGGCGCTTGTTGCGAACCTCGACGCTTCTGATTATCTCGGTCGTCTGGCCATTGGCCGTGTCGAAGCGGGCGTGATGAAAAAGGGTGACACAGTGTTCGTTTGGCAACATCCAACACCTGATAACCCAGCACCATTTATTAAGCGGAAAATAAGCACACTATTTGCATTCCGCGGTATTGGCCGAGAAGAGGTCTCACAAGTTGCAGCCGGTGATTTGTTTATTTTGGCAGGCATTGACGAAGTTGAAGTAGGCGACACGATTGCTGCGATCGAAAATGCACCTGCATTGCCGCGACTTGAAGTTGACGAACCAGTTTTGCGCATGAGTTTTGGTGTCAACACGTCACCGTTTGCGGGACGCGATGGCACGTTTCTAACCAGCCGTCACTTAAGTGAGCGTCTTTTCAAAGAAGTCTTGGGCAATGTATCGATTCGCGTCAACACAACAGATAGCCCAGATGTAATCGAGGTTGCTGGTCGCGGTGAGCTTCAGCTTGCTGTTTTGATCGAGAATATGCGTCGCGAAGGTTATGAACTTCAAGTAAGTCGTCCCGAAGTAATCACCAAAGAAATTGACGGCAAAAAGCATGAGCCACTTGAGGCAGGCACAATTGACGTGCCAGATGAATATGTTGGCGCGGTAACACAAGCGCTCGCACCCCGTAAAGGACGCGTTGTCAACCTTGAGCAAGGCGATAGCGGTCGCACTATCGTAAGTTTTCAGGCGCCGTCGCGTGGCTTGATCGGATTTCGATCATTGTTGCTAACAGTTACGCGTGGTACTGCACTGCTTCATCAAAGTCTCAACGGCTACACCCCGTGGGCCGGAGAGTTGCCGCACCGATTGGGTGGGGCCATGGTGTCAGATCGAAAAGGTTCGACAACTGCTTACGCATTAGACAATTTGCAACTTCGTGGCACTTTATTTGTTGCGCCAGGCGTTGAGGTTTACGAAGGCATGGTCGTTGGTGAGAACTCGCGCGAAGATGAAATGGTCGTCAACTCGGTGCGAGCAAAAGAACTAACCAACATCCGCACTCACAGCCATGACGATGGTCCAAAGCTGGCGACACCAATAACTCACACCCTTGAATCTGGCATTCAGTGGATTGGAGATGACGAACTTGTCGAGGTGACTCCGTCAAACATCAGAATTCGAAAGCGCTTTTTGAGCGTCGAAGATCGCCGTAAATCAAATAAAACTTCTAAGAATTAGTACTTCGCTTTTTTCTCACCTGAGGGTGGGGTAGAAAAGTAGTTCTTGGCTTTTGAAGCTGTTTAACGATAATTTCATAGATCTCATCGCCACAGAGTTCGATTAACTCGTCTTTGAGATATTTGTAAACGGGTCGAGAGCCAACGAAGGCCGATGAGTCGTCGGTGCACCACCAATGAAAATCGTGTCCGCCTCCACCCCAATCGCGGCGTTTCCACTCACGAACGATCGAGAGAATGTGGTCTTCGTCTTCGTCATGTTGCTCAAGTCTGAGTGGTACTTGCCAACAAACATCGGGTTTCCAGTCCATTGGACGCTCTTCGGCGGCTGAGGCGGCGACATGAAAGGCGCAACCCATACCACCCTCAAAATCGGGGCGATTGTGAAATATACATGCGCCTTTGTAGGTGGTTGTGACGTCACTTCCGTCTTTTTCTTTTCCGAGCCATTTATTGTTTTTGCCCCGCTCGAAATTCTGCCAATGCTCAGGGGTCAGTCGCTTGACAGATTTTTTAACCGAGGCAAGATCTTCTTTGTCGATGAAGTGCGCACCATGACTGCAGCAACCTTGATGAAGTTCGGGAGCAGGATCATCAAGAACACCTTGACATCCGTTGCCATAGATGCATGTCCAATTCGACCTTAGAAAGGTCGCGTCGATTAACCAAGTTTGTTCAAGGTCGGGATCGGCAAAACTGATCCATTCATGAAGCTCTTCGGGTTGTGACATCTCGGAGCAGGCTAATGGCATACTTGTAGGGCTATGCACCAAAACTTCGAAAATTCAGAACAAATTATTGACCAATTGAAATTGATTTCAGACCAACTCGCTGATCGTGCTTTATCAGTTTTAAAAGAGGCTCACGCAGCAGGCGAGTCGAAGCGTCCAGAAGCAGAGCGAACACTAACTCAGGCTCGAAGGGCAGTTGAGAAGGCTATAAGTCTTCTTACGCGTAGTTAGAGACTCTCGGTCACATTTATAGCGTCGATAAGTTGACGCAATCTTCCGAAATCTCGCCGCGCAAATTGAAAAGCAAGTCTTGGTAGGTCTGGAAGATCTTTGTCGTCGATTTCTGCTTTGGTTGCCGTGATTCGCTCGATTTTTGAATTCAAGCAGATATCACCGAAGTCGCTGTTGAGTTTCGAAAGATGATCATCGCTGAGCTGTTGATTTAAGCGCAGCACCAGTCGCTTGCCAACAAACCGCATCGAATTGTAGACCGAATAAAAGTTGTCGATTTCAGACACTGCTTCATCGACGCTTGAGCAAATGCGGTAGAGGGCCAGATCTTGTTGTGAAACCAAATTTCGTGGCAGAAGTGTCTTTTTTATAAATGAATCAAGATCACCCCAAAATGGGTCGTTCGGAAGATCAAGAACCACGATCGGCACTGGGTTTCCTTTGCCCGTCTGGGACAAAGTAAGAAGTTCAAACATCTCGTCGAGGGTGCCAAACCCACCCGGCATACAAATGAATGCTTGTGATTCTTTCACCAACATTAATTTGCGCGTAAAGAAATAGCGCATGGCGACATATTTTTCGTCACCTGCAATCACCTCATTTGCCGAAGTCTCAAAAGGTAAGCGAATACTTACACCGATTGACATTTCACGGCCAGCGCCCGACATTCCTGCTTCCATAATTCCGGGTCCTGCACCGGTCACCACCATCCATCCGTTGCTCGCTAGTTTGCCTGCAACTGCTTGGGTCTGTTTGTAAACAGGATCGTTCTTTGTGGTTCGCGCCGAACCGAAGATTGTCACCTTCTTGCGCTCGGCAAATGGAGCAAACATTGCGAAGGCCTCGCGCATTTCAGCAATGGCAGCACTTGCGATTTTCAAATTCAGGGTGCTAGCTGCATCGTTGCCAAGCTGAAGTGAATCTCTGACAAGTTCGGCGATCAACCGACGGTTTAGCTTGATATCTGATTTATCTAAAAGGTCATTAACCAAAGCTTCAATCTCTTGGGCTGGCATTACGAAAGTTCGGCAGCCTTTTGTGCCAAGACTGTAATCAATTCATCAAAGCTCTTTTGAAATGATGCCACACCTTCACGCTCAAGTTTTGCTGCAACATCAGCAACATCGATGCCGACCGACCCAAGTTTCTGCCATTCTTCGTGAGCACGATCGACGTGTTGAGTAATTGTCTGCTTGAGAGTGCCATGATCACTAAAGGCATCTACCGTTGCATCGGGAAGAGTATTAACTGTGTTTTCGCCGATGAGACTGTCTACATAAAGAGTGTCTGAGTATTTAGGGTTCTTAGTTGATGTCGACGCCCAAAGTGGCCGTTGAACTTTTGCGCCAAGTTGTTCAAGTCTGCTCCAAGTGGAACCTGAGAACGTCTTTTGAAACATTTCGTATGCAATTTTTGCTTGATTGATTGCAGCGGTACCGAGTAGCGACTCTGCTGAAGAATGGTCGCAAGTGACGAGCCGCTGGTCGATTTCAGTGTCAACGCGCGAGATGAAAAAACTAGCAACGCTGCTGACAGATCGAACTTTAGTTGCATCGGTCTTCGACAATTGCTCTAAGCCTCGTAAATACGCATTCATCACCTCTTGATATCGCTCAAGACTGAAAATAAGCGTCACGTTGACGTTTCGTCCTTCGCTGATCATTGTCTCGATGGCAGGTATACATTCTGAGGTCGCGGGAATTTTGATCATCACGTTTGGGCGTGAAATTTCTTTGTCGAGTTCACGAGCGCTCGATAGCGTGCCGACACTGTCATGGGCGAGTGCTGGATCTACTTCGACACTTACATAGCCATCAAGCCCGTGCGACTTTTGATGCAGTGGTTCGAAAATATCAAGTGCGCTGTGAATGTCTTTAAGAACTAATTGCCAGTAACTATCGATCGGTGAGATTTTCTGACTTACTAGCTGCGAAAATTGATACGAATAATCTTCGGATCCTTGAATCGCTTTTTGAAAAATAGTCGGGTTAGAAGTAAGACCGCGTATGCCACTGTCACGAGTCATGGCCAGTTGGCCTGATGTGATGTAACTTCGCTTCAAATTATCAAGCCATGGACTTTGCCCGAACTCGCTGAATAGAGACTTAAGCCGGTCAGACATTTAGAGCGATTTGACTTTATTTACAATTGCTTCAACACTGATACCAAGTTCTTTCAGTGCGATTGCACCAGGCGCACTCGCACCAAAACGATCAATCCCGATTGTGTGATCGGCGTATTTGTGCCAGCCAAGAGTTACTCCAGCTTCAACCGAAACCACGGGTACACCTTTGGGAAATATCAACGCGTCCTGCGATTTGTCACTTCGCTCATATCTGTCCCAACTTGGCATTGACACGACTTGGGCCTTGATACCAATGGTCGCTAATTGCTCGGCAGCTTGTGTGCAGAGGCCAACTTCACTGCCCGTTCCGACAAGTACAACGTCGGGGTTGACAATTCGATCGCCAACGACACCGACGCCGTTGTTCACCGCCGAGCCGTCTGTGACGCTTAGAACATTTTGTCGCGACAAAACTATTGCGGTTGGACCGTTGTGATCAACGGCAGCACACCACGCTGCAACTGTCTCGTTTGGATCTGCTGGCCGAATGACCTGTAAATCTGGAATTGCGCGCAGAGAAGCCAGATGTTCAACAGGCTGATGTGTCGGACCATCTTCACCTACACCTACTGAATCGTGTGAAAAAACAAAGACGCACTTTGCTTTTGAAAGGGCAGCTAAGCGAATCGCGGGTCGCATGTAATCGGCAAAAACAAAGAATGTGCCGCATACGGGCAAAAGACCACCGTGCAATGCCATGCCGACAACAGCAGCCCCCATTGCGTGCTCACGAATACCGAAATAAATCTGCCTTCCATCAGGGGCAGTTTCACTTTGAGCCACTTGTTTTGAAAGTTTTGTACCGGTGTTGCCGGTGAGATCGGCCGAACCACTAATCAAACCAGGTAGCGCGGGCAGCGAGGCGTCGAGAACTTTTTGAATGACTTGACGAGTTGCAAAGTTAGCCGTCTTATCGAACTCAGGAAGCAATGATCTGAACGATGATGAATTTGGAGTTTTCCAAGCAGCGTCCCACAAGTATTTTTCTGAAAGTTCAGCGATGTCAGCCTCATATTCCGTTGTTAACCCATGACCGCGTGCTTGGGCCACCGAGCGATAGGCGTTCACCAGATCATCCGGCGCCCAAAAAGACTCATCGGGAATACCCATGACTTTTTTAGTTGCTGACACATGCGTTGCCGTAAATGGATTGCCATGGGCTTCATGTGAGTCGGTGAAGTCAGGAGATGGTGCACCGATGTGCGATTTCAGGATGCACAAAGTGGGTGCGCCTCGATTAGCCCGCGCACTAACAAGAGACTCTTCGAGAGCGTCAAGATCGTCAGCGATCTCACCCAGCCGCATGACATTCCAGCCGTAAGAAGAAAAACGTTTGGCGACGTCATCTGAGCAACTCAATGAGGTCGAGCCGTCGATCGTGATTGCATTGTCATCAAAAATGCACACCAGTCGATCAAGTTTTAAATGTCCTGCTAATGAAGCTGCTTCGTGGCTAATTCCTTCCATGAGACAACCGTCTCCGACAAGGACAAATGTGTTGTGATCGCAAGCCGACGCACCAAAACGAGCACGCAAATTTCGCTCAGCAATAGCCATGCCAACAGCATTGGCAAAACCTTGACCTAAAGGTCCGGTTGTTACTTCGACGCCGGGCGTATGACCAGCTTCTGGATGTCCAGGTGTGGCAGAACCGAATTGTCGAAACTGTTTGAGATCGTTTAACTCGACGCCATAGCCGTTGAGAAACAATAAGGCGTATTGCAAAATTGACGCGTGCCCGTTGCTCAGAATAAATCGATCGCGATTCTTCCAATCAGGTTTCTTAGGATCGTGTCGCATAACTCGGCTGTACAAGACATGTCCAAGAGGAGCAAGAGCCATGGCGGTGCCTTGATGGCCACTTTTTGCTGCAAGCGGAGCATCCATAGCGATGCCCCGAATCAAATTGACTGCATCACGATCTTGTTGGGCAGAAAGTTTCATTACCACTGCGATAAAACTAGTTGGTTGTTAGACCTAGCCCCGACTTGATGAATCATCAACGGGTGGCAATACGGTCAATGGAACCAGATGCCACTGACCCGTTCCGAGTCGGCAATGGGCAAATATTTGTGAATATTGCGAAATCAAGAGTTCACCTCGAACTAGGCGATAAGTGAACTTGCCGGGCTCTACGGTGAAAGGGCTCACGTTTCGGGCCAATTGTTCGGCATCTTCTGCCGGACCAGCCCGAAAAATAACTTCGAGCACCGAGTTGCCGACTTCAGTCAACGGACAGTAAACCAGAACCACCAAATGTGGGTCTATCGTCACGGGAACAGGAGATGGAGCAGCGATTGAGAAAAAAGCTCCGGTTAGGTCTATGCGGGTACTCGGACCAGGCGCCTGGCGAAGCGCAAAGTTCTCGACGAAGAGTGCCGAAATGATTTGCATTAGTTCGCAGTCAAGTTTTTTGCGTCATCTAATTGCATAAGACTTTCACACTACTGTTACAGCGTGCCTGAATCGAAGCAAACCATGCTCTCCGAAGCCAAATCTAAACAGTTTCTTTCGAATTACGGAGTTTTGTTTACCACTGAGATTGAGGTTTTTTCGGTTGACGATGCTGTAAGCGCAGCAGATGAAATCGGCTATCCAGTGGCGATAAAAATCTGCGCTGACGCCATTAGCCACAAGTCAGAGCGGGGCATGGTCAAGCTAAATGTTCGATCTTCGACCGAGGTACGAGATGCATCGACGACTCTCTTGGGTCAATTGAAACCAGAAGACGGACAGGCTTCACTGTTGGTTGCGAAAATGGAGTCTGGTCGTCGCGAGTTGATCGCAGGCGTTGTGCGCGACAAGCAATTTGGCAGTTTTGTAATGCTAGGTATGGGAGGAGTCTTCGCTGAAGTATTGAATGACACCTCATTCGCTCCGACTCCACTCGATTCGCAGTCAGCACTATCTCTGATTGATCAACTTAAAAGTCAAAAGGTTTTGGGCGAGTTCAGGGGAGAGCAGCCAGTTGACCGTGGTCAATTGGCGGAAGTTTTAGTTTCTCTTTCGCGTGCGCAGGTCGAAAATGAGTTGGTCAACTCAATCGACTTGAACCCGCTAATTGTTAGACCAAATGGATCGGTTGTGGCTGTTGATGCACTAGTTGAAATGCGCAGCACAGAATCAACTGAGCCAATTTCAACTCATAAAAATTCAAGTTCGAAATCCGCAACTCGCCATAGCAGTCGTCATTACGAAGCACTATTTGCACCCCGAGGCGTTGTCGTGGTGGGCGCATCTACACACCCTGGCAAATTTGGCTTTGTTTCTTTGCACAATATTTTGGTCAACGGCTATCTCGGCAGAGTTTTTGCGACACACCTTGAGCGCGCAACTGTTTTGGACATCGACTGCTTTGACGCAATTGACAGTCTTCCTGACGACAGTGTCGATTTGGCGTTTATTTGCACTCCTGCTTCAACTAACGCAGATATTCTTCGCGCATGCGCCAAAAAAGGAATCAAAGCCGCATACATAACTTCGGCTGGTTATGCAGATTTAGATGCGAACGGACTGCGAGCCCAGATTGAACTGTCAAATCTTGCCAACGAGTTAGAAATTCTGTTGGTCGGACCAAATGGTCAAGGCCTGATTAGTACACCACATAAACTTTGCGCCCAAATTGTGGGGCCATATCCACCGCAAGGCTCAATCTCGCTAGTTAGCCAAAGTGGCAACTTTGTTTCAAGTTTCATGAACTACGCCCGGCAAACAGGTGTGGGTGTTGCTCGCGCTGTTTCAGCCGGAAACGCCGCCATGGTTGGTGTCCCTGAATTCTTTGATTACTTCTCTCAAGATGATTCAACAAAAGTTGCCCTTGCCTATATCGAAGGAGTTGTAGATGGTCGACTTCTTGCCGACTCAATGCGAAATCTGTGCACAGTGAAACCACTCGTTGTTGTCAAAGGTGGTTCTACTGCTGGTGGAGCGCGAGCCGCATCTAGTCATACAGGCGCGTTAGCAAGTGATGACAAGATTTTTGATGCGGTTTGCCGGAGCACGGGTGTAACACGGGTTAGCGATGTCGAACGAGCATTTGACGTAGCAGCGACATTTGCAACTCAGCCACTGCCAAAAGGCAAAAATACAATCGTGCTCACAACGATTGGTGGTTGGGGCGTTGTCACTTCAGACGCGATCCATGAAGAAGGCGCACTTAGTCTTATCGAGTTGCCTGACCGTCTTGAATCTGAAATTTCAAAACTGTTGCCACAGCGTTGGAGCAAAAACAACCCAATCGACTGTGCCGGTGGCGAAACACGCGAAACTGTTGTCGACATCATGCGACTTGTTGCCTCTGATGAATCAGTTGACGCGATTATTTTTCTTGGAATAGGTATTCAGTCAAATCAAGCTCGGATGATGCGTGAAGGACGTTATTTTCCAGATTTCGAACTCGAGCGCATAGTCAATTATCACGAACGTCAAGACGCTATGTATGCGAAGTTTGCAGCAGAGCTTTCAGTAGAGACAAAAAAACCAATTCTTGTAGCCACAGAACTTGCCGTGGCAGACCCAAATAATGCAGGTGTAGTTGCCGTGCAAAATACTGGGCGGTTGTGTTATGCAAGTGGCCAGCGCGCCGCGCGCGCATTGACGAGCGTTTACCTTTATGCCAAATGGCGAGGGCTAGCAGAATAACGATGACGAATAATTTCTTAACCAGCATTTTTAGTCGACTCAATAGAAGCGTCGATCGCCTTCCGACAAGGCGATTAGTTGTGACATTCGTTGTGTTTACGCTTTGCGGTGCGATACCGCTGCTCTCAATTTGGCAGGTTGCGCTAGCTGCAGGTGATGAGGTTCGACCACTTGAAATTCAACGTGAACTACCCGATTCACCCGTCACACCGATTTTGTCGGCGCGTCGAGTGCCACAAACACTTGTCGAGTTAAATTCGGCTGGACGTGTGAACGCGAAACTCGCTCAAGTAATCGCAGCATTGCCAGCAGATTCTTGTTTGAAGGTGGTTACTGACTCGAAAACCATTGTTAATGTCAACGCAAATAGGGCGTTGATCCCGGGGAGCAACATCAAATTGTTGACAGGAGCTGTTGCGTTAGATGTGCTCGGACCGGAGCGAAAGTATTCAACCAAAATGCTCGGAGTTGTCGCTGGTTCGGTCGTTCGTGGAGATCTTTGGCTAATTGGTGGGGGAGACCCGTTGTTGACGACGCGTTTGTATCCGTTGACTGAAAAATACCCAACTATCACTCCGACAGACGTCGAAAAATTGGTTGATGCACTTGTTGCGTTGGGTGTAACCGCAATCGAGGGATCGGTCGTCGGTGATGAGTCGCTCTACGACGTCGAGCGATATGTGCCGAGTTGGGGTGATGGCATTCGAAGTGTTGAAGCAGGACCTCTAGGCGCACTAATGATCAACGATGGTGCGGTGACAGGTTCGCCGATAAAGCCAACCAACCCTGCGCTCGCTGCGGCAATTGAATTTACGAGTCTCTTGGCATCTCGTGGTATCGCTGTGCGCGATGCACCAGAAGTTGGTATTGCTTCGAGCAACACGCCGCTGATTGCAAGTCTCGAATCAGTGTCAATCAGAGAAGTTGTAACCGAAATGTTGGTCAATAGCGACAACAACACTGCTGAGCTGTTGGTTAAAGAAATCGGACGTGTTGGTCGAGGTTCAGCGACTCGCATCGATGGATTAAATGTAATCGCATCCAAAATTGCTGAGTGGGGTTTACCGGGCGAGGGCGTTGCATTGCTCGATGGCTCTGGGCTTGATCGAACCAATTATCTCACCTGTGAAGTCTTGGCACAGTTGTTGGTGAGAGATGGACAAAGCGGTTTAGTAACAACGGCTCTCGCAACAGCCGGAAAGACAGGAACTCTGCGCGACGTTTTTTTGTCGGGCCCGGGCTCAGGAACTATGCGCGCAAAGACCGGTACTTTAAATGGAGTCAAATCACTTACGGGTATGTTTCCGCTTGATGACGGACGAAGCACAGTTTTCGCTCTGATTATGAATGGAAGCGGAGCGTCAACAGTGAACTTTTACCGACCGATATGGAATGACTTAGTGACAGCTTTGTCGTTCGGCAATGAGCAACTCGATGTTTCAAAATTGTTACCTTTGACCTTTTCAGACGCTCCGTAAACCATTTGTAGTCAGCAAATTTTCGAAGACTGAGTGGCGTATAAATGGTCGTAGAATAATGCTGTGACTGGTTTCAAGATTGACCCAAAATCGAAAAGCGCAGACGAAAAGAACTCGGCGCCCAAAGTTTTCGAGATGTTGTTGAGCTATGTAAAACAAGAGACGCTCAAGCCAATTAAAGGTGCTGGTCGCTGGATTGCTTTTGGTCTAGTAGCAGCTCTATCTCTAAGTATCGGCATAGTGCTTGGCGCAATCGGAGTTTTGCGACTTGCTCAAGCCATGCTTTTCAATGATTCAACTTCGTGGTCGTGGACGAACTATTTGATCGCTCTAATTGTTTGTGTTGCGATATTGCTTTTCACTATTTCAAGGATTCGCAAAGGCACCCTACAAAAGTCATGAGTAACGAAGACAAAATCTCGCGTGATGAGTTGATAGTGAGTCTTGAGCAATTTCAAGACGATCTTAAAGATTCAATCAGCAACAAGTCGACTCAACTAAAGGCCTTGATTGGCGGCGCATCTTCTCTGGCCATGATTTCGTCGTTTTTGCTTGGCCGCAAGAGTGGCAAGAAGACAAAGCCAGGTTCAGATTCTGAGTCTGCTGAATAGTTCGGACACTTGATGTTCGCGTACGGAGAAAAAGTGTTGCTTATCGACGCTAAAAAGCGAAGATACTTGTTCACTCTTAAAACTGACGGCGAATTTCATACCCATTCGGGATTTCTAAGTCACAGCGACGTCGTGGGCACTCAAGAAGGATCAGTTTTGCGTTCGACAAAGGGTGCTGAATTTATCTTGTTGCGTCCGACACTAGAAGACTTCGTAATTCAGATGCCTCGTGGCGCCCAAGTTATTTATCCGAAAGATTTGGCGCCAATTTGCATGATGGCTGACATCTACCCAGGAGCCAAGGTTTTTGAATCTGGTTTGGGTTCAGGCGCATTGTCGATGACAATGTTGCGATACGGCGCGATAATCGACGGCTACGAAATTCGCGATGATTTTGCAAATCGTGCACAGACAAACGTTCGCGAGTTTCTCGGCACCGACTCACTTAGTCGTTACCGAGTTTCGGTGAAGGATGTTTACGCCGGTATCGACGAAGTTGGATTTGATCGTATGGTTCTCGATTTACCTGAGCCCTGGCAAGTAGTGCCGCACGCTGAGAAATCACTGAGACGTGGCGCAATCTTGGTTGCATATTCGCCGAGCATCACTCAGGCGGTTAAAACTCGCGAAACTTTGGGCGCGGGTTGGCTAGATCACCGAACGCTCGAAGTCTTGCATCGAACTTGGCACATCGAAGGCACCTCGGTTCGACCAGACCACCGCATGGTTGCCCACACTGGTTTTTTGACTAGCGCTAGATTCGTCGGAAACTAAAACTTACGGTTCGATGAAGATGCATTCACCAGGGCATTCTTCGGCTGATTCAACAACTGCATCAAGTTGCGCGTCAGAGAAGTTTGCTACACCAGCGGCGCCCTGAGCGTTGCCCTTTGCGGTTGCATAGATTGTCGAACCTTCTTTGACATAGGCCAAACCGTCATCAAGAAGTGTAAAAACATCAGGCGCAATTTCTTCGCAAAGTCCATCGCCTGTGCAGAGATCTTGATCAATCCATACTTTCATAACTCAGGGTCTCCTCGAAATAAAAATCACTAGTGCAACGAAAATAGGCTACACGGCAACAAGCGTGATTGAGGTATATCCTCGGTATTCCAAAACCACTGTTTGACCTATACGGTATGCCTTGTCAGTTGGAAGGCGGATTTCACGATGGCACGAGAGGCAGATGCGAGTCCAGAAGTTGCTCGCGAACGCGCGCGGCAACTTGAAGAGAAACTTCTCGAAATAAAGGGGCAGTTGGCACATGCCGTTGCGCAAAACGAAAAACTCTCGTACACGTTGCGAGAATCACGTGAACATATCGCAACACTTCGCGACGAAGTTGAAAAGTTAACTCAACCTCCAAGCGGCTACGGAGTAATAGTCGGAAAAAACGACGATTCAACGGTTGACATTTTAACGAGTGGCCGAAAAATGCGAGTCACTGTGCATCCCGAAATCAATATTGACGGGCTCGAGCGTGGCGCCGAGGTTGTTCTTAATGAGAGTTTTAACGTCGTCAAAGTTCGAACACCTGAGGCCATCGGCGAGGTCGTGCACCTAAAAGAAGTTCTCGAAGATGGTGTGCGAGCGGTTGTGATTGGCCGTGGTGATGACGAGCGAGTTTGCGAATTGGCAGACTCGATTCGTGGCACGTTATTGAGAAGCGGAGATTTGCTTCGAATGGACCCGAAGTCAAACTTGCTTCTCGAGCGTCTGAGCCAACCAGAAGTTGAGCACCTGCTGCTTGAAGAAGTGCCTGACATCAGTTACGCAGATATTGGCGGGCTTGACTCACAGATTGAACAAATCGCAGACGCTGTTGAGTTGCCGTTTTTATACGGAGATTTGTTTGCCGAGCATCAGCTGCCTGCCCCTAAAGGAATCCTTCTTTATGGCCCTCCTGGCTGCGGTAAAACTCTGATTGCTAAGGCTGTGGCAAACAGCCTGGCTAAAAAGGTTTCACTTGCCAATGGTGGCGAGAAAGCGAAAAGCTATTTCATCAACATCAAAGGACCAGAGTTGTTGAATAAATATGTCGGCGAGACCGAACGTCAGATCAGACTGGTGTTTCAACGTGCACGCGAAAAAAGTGAAGAAGGTTGGCCTGTAATCGTCTTTTTTGACGAGATGGACTCGATGTTTAGAACACGCGGAACCGGAATCTCTTCAGATATGGAATCGACCATCGTGCCGCAGCTTCTTGCCGAGATTGATGGTGTCGAAGGTTTGCGTAACGTAATCGTGATCGGTGCGACAAATCGCGAAGACTTGATCGACCCGGCGATTCTCAGACCTGGTCGACTGGATGTCAAAATTCGAATTGATCGACCTAATGAGAAGGCCGCACGACAGATATTCGCTCGATATTTGACCAATGAGTTACCAATATCTTCTTTGACCATAGAACAGTTCGGTGGCTCAATTGATGTTGCGATCTCAGAAATGATTGATGCAACTGTTCTCGAGATGTATCGACAAGACGATGAGAATCGCTTCTTGGAAGTCACCTATCAAAATGGTGATCGTGACGTGATGTACTTCAAAGATTTTTCTTCAGGGGCGATGATTGAAAACATCGTTCGGCGTGCAAAGAAACTTGCCATCAAACGCTTGATCGCAAGTGGCGAACGCGGAATCAATCTTGAAGATCTCAAAATGTCGATTCGACAAGAGTTCAAAGAACACGAAGATCTGCCAAATACAACCAACCCTGACGACTGGGCAAAAATCTCAGGCAAGAAAGGCGAGAGAATTGTGTTTATTCGCACTCTCGTGCGCGACACCTCAGAATCAAATAGCGGTGGGCGAGCAATTGAAAAGACCGCCACGGGCCAATACCTCTAGACCGCTGTTATGAGCATCGCCAAAGTTCTTGGAATTGAGACCGAATACGGAATAATTGCAACTGGCGTCGACTCAAGTCCTGTTACGTCATCGTCGTTACTGATTAATTCTTATGTCAGTCGATTCGACGGCACAATCGGTTGGGATTTCGACGCCGAGAGACCAGGTTCGGACGCTCGTGGCTTCAGTCTTGATGATGTGTTTCCGCAAGATATCGAAATGAACATGGTCAATACAGTGCTGACGAATGGGGCCAGGTATTACGTAGACCATGCGCATCCAGAAGTCTCGACACCTGAGTGCCGCACTGCCAGTGAAGCAGTGTTGTTCGATAGAGCCGGTGAAGAAATCGTGCGTCAAAGTATGGATGCAGCCAAGCGTGTGTTGCCCGCGGGGGCTGAGCTAGTTGCATATAAAAACAACTCAGACGGAAAAGGAAACAGCTATGGATGCCACGAGAACTACTTAGTTAGTCGTTCGACACCATTCGGTGAATTGGCAGCGTTGATCACGACCCATTTCGTTACGCGTCAGGTTTTCTGCGGGGCAGGCAAGGTCGGAAGCGAATTCGAAGGCATGCCGTCTTCTTCGGTGGCTTTCCAACTTTCACAACGAGCAGATTTTTTCGAAGAAGAAATTGGTCTCGAGACAACGCTCAAACGGCCGATAATTAACACGCGAGATGAGCCCCACTGCGACCCGATGAAATATCGCCGTTTGCATGTAATTGTCGGCGATGCGAATATGAGCGAAGTCGCGACATTTCTGAAACTAGGAACTACGGCGATATTGCTGGCGATGATCGAAGACGCACAACTAGATAGTTCTTTGGTGCTTGCAACACCCGTGGCGGCGATACGGCATATAAGCCACGATCCAACCCTTCGCCAAAAAGTGCTCCTTGACTCTGGCAAAATTTTTACGGCTCTAGAACTTCAAGATGCTCTGTGCGAGCGAGCAGAGAGATACGCACAGAAATTTGGGCTCGAAAGCGTTGGCGAAGAGGATGGCAAATTGATTCTGCGCCGGTGGCGTGAGGTTATTGAAGGTCTAAAAGAAGACCCCATGTCGATGCGTCATGTCATTGATTGGGTAGCAAAGAAACGAATTGTTGACGGCATGTCAGAGCGACACAATCTCCAACCAACTGATTCGAGATTAAAAGCGATAGATCTGCAATATCACGATATGCGTGCCGACAAATGTCTCGCGTTGCGCGCCAACCTAGAGACGATGATCAACGTAGAAGATGCGCTTTTGGCCACAATAACACCTCCTGACACCACGCGTGCATATTTCAGAGGTATGTGCTTGAAGAAATGGCCGACAGATGTGGTTGCCGCCAATTGGGACAGCATCGTGTTCGACATCGGGCGAGAACCGCTACGCCGAGTGCCGATGATGGAGCCACTACGGGGCACACGCCAAATGACCGAGAATCTTATTGCTCAAAGTTCGACACCTGCAGAACTGGTTGCCGCACTCGGCGACCAGGTATCAATTTCAAGTTTTAAGCCCACTAACTAAAAGCCTTTTGTCACGTCGCTGTAGTTTTACAAATCTTTAAGAATTGGCTATGGTGCGACTATGGCTGAAAAAATTCGGAAGCAAAAAAATTCCAAAGAGCGGGCAAGCACAGAAGACGCAGTTGAAGCCAAAGTTTCTTCAAAGGGCGAAAAGTTGAAAGCAGACCTCGACGACCTGCTCGATGAGATTGACGAAGTACTCGAGACCAACGCTGAAGACTTTGTTAAGAGCTACGTGCAAAAGGGCGGCGAGTAGCCGTATCCTAAAAATATGTCAATGCCGATGTTCGCAGCCGGTTCTGATCCTGGCGCAAATTTTGGAGAATTGCTTAAGCGAGTCGGAATGTCGCCGTTTGCGGCGCAGTCAGATACTAACGATCTGACAATTCCACACGCGACGACATGTGTGGCGATGCGTTTTGCTGGTGGGGTCGTTATGGCCGGCGATCGTCGTGCAACTTCCGGAAATTTGATTAGCCACCGCAGCATGGAGAAAGTTGTCCAGGCTGACGAATTCAGCGGTGTTGCTATCGCCGGTGCTGCAGGACCAGCAATGGAGATGATAAAACTCTTTCAACTTCAACTTGAACATTATGAAAAAGTTGAAGGCCAAACGCTTTCTTTAGAGGGCAAGGCAAATCAATTGTCGATGTTTGTTCGCAGCAATCTTCCGGCCGCCATGCAAGGCATGGTCGTAGTGCCGATTTTTGCAGGGTTTGATTCGCTTTCTGACTCTGGACGCCTGTGGGACTACGACGTCACCGGTGGTCGTTATGAAGAAAGAGATTTTGTAGCCACCGGTTCGGGCATGCTTCATGCCAGCACAGTTATGAGAGTTGCGTGGCGACGTGATCTATCTGCAAATGATGCAATCAAACTCTGTGCCCGCGCCCTATGGGAAGCCTCCGATGCAGACTCTGCAACTGGCGGTCCAGACTCGTTGCGCGGCATCTATCCGGTGGTCGCATCGATTACCAAAAATGGCTGGCTCGCGGTCGACGACACAGCCTTGGCAGAAATTTATAAAGAGATTACAAATGAGGTTGGTTTGCGATGAGCATGCCGTACTACGTTCCACCAGAACAACTCATGAAAGATCGGGCGGATTACGCTCGTAAAGGTATCGCACGTGGTCGTGCCCTTGTTGCGCTGCAATACCAAGATGGCATTGCGATTATTTCGGAGAATCCATCGACGACATTGCACAAGATAAGTGAGATTTACGATCGAATTGCTTTTGCAGGTGTTGGCAAATATAACGAGTTTGACCAACTGCGAGTCGCTGGTGTGCGCGCCGCCGACTTAAAGGGATATCAATTTTCGCGGCAAGACGTAGATGCGAGAAGTTTGGCGAATCAATATTCGCAGATTTTGAGTCAAATGTTTAGCGAGGCGCCAAAGCCCATGGAAGTTGAGTTGTTGGTCGCCGAGATAGGCACAGATAAGTCAAGTGATCGTCTGTTTCATGTTCTCTACGACGGAACGGTGCTCGACGAGCACAATTATTGTGTACTCGGCGGAGACAGTGATGCTGTCGCAACAAGACTTAAATCGGCTTTCAAACCAGACCTAGCGTTGAACGAAATAGTCAAGATTGCAACCTCGGTATTGGCAGGATCGGATCGCAAGTTGTCGCATGAAGATCTTGAAGTCGCGTTGCTCGAGCGCAATGGTCGCAGACGCTGTTTTAAACGTATTGAGGATTCAGAAGTACAAGCTCTTTTAGGCTGAGAACTGCGGCGATTAATCCGATTCGTTTTGCCAATTTGTAATGACTAGGTTTTGCCTATGGATCGTCGTATTTTTGGGCTAGAAAACGAATACGGCGTCACTTGCACGCTTAGAGGCCAAAGACGCTTGAGCCCAGATGAAGTCGCTCGATATCTATTTCGAAAAGTTGTCAGTTGGGGGCGTAGTTCAAATGTATTTCTTGAAAATGGTGCACGACTTTATTTAGACGTCGGTTCGCACCCAGAATATGCAACACCTGAGTGCGATTCAATCCATGAAGTCGTTGTGCACGACAAGGCGGGCGAGCGCATTCTTGAAGAGTTGTTGATTGGTGCTGAGCAACGACTGCGTGACGAAGGTATTCGTGGAACTATATATCTATTCAAAAACAACACCGATTCGGCGGGCAATAGCTACGGGTGCCACGAGAATTATTTAACCTCGCGAAGTGATGAAATTGAGAAATATTCTGAAGTTCTAATACCTTTTCTTGTTACACGACAGATTTTCACCGGTGCAGGCAAGATTTTGCAAACTGCTCGCGGCCCGATCTTCTCGATTGCTCAGCGCGCTGAGCACATTTGGGAGGGTCTGAGTTCAGCGACAACCCGTAGTCGACCAATCATCAATACTCGAGATGAACCACACGCAGACGCCGAGAAGTATCGCCGACTACACGTGATCGTCGGTGACTCAAACATGAGTGAATATACAAACTTCGTAAAGGTTGGTTCGACTGCTTGTCTACTGAAAATGATGGAAGATGAGTCGTGCATACTTCGAGATCTGACACTCGAAAATCAAACTCGAGCGATACGCGAGATTAGCCATGACATCACATGCCGACGCAAGATTCGACTCGCCTCTGGCCGCGAACTCTCGGCACTCGATATTCAACGAGAGATACTCGACAAGGCATTGCGCTATGCCGACACCGGAAGATTTGACGCACTTGAAATGAAAGCGCTCGAAATGTGGGAGCACTGCATATCGACAATCGAGAACGATCCACTTAAATTGAATCGAGAAGTTGATTGGGTGATCAAATATCACCTTGTAGAGGCATTTCGAAACAGACATGAGCTTGCCCTCGACGATTCAAGGGTGCAATTGGTTGACTTGCAATATCACGACATCTGCCGAGATAGAGGCCTGTTTTACAAATTAGAGCACAACGGCCTTGTCAATCGGATTTGCAACGACGAAGAGATTGAAACCGCGCGAGTCTTGGCACCTCAGACAACCCGCGCAAAACTGCGCGGAGACTTTATTAAGCGGGCGAAAGAAAAAAAGCGCGACTACACGGTGGATTGGGTTCACTTGAAACTCAATGACCAAGCCCAACGAACTGTTCTATGCAAAGACCCGTTCAAGCACCGCGATGAACGCGTCGACAAATTGATTGCGTCGTTATAAAAATATTTTCAGAGCACTACTATGGGTGAGTGTCTGACACAGGATTAGGGCCACCGGCGAAGAAACCCTCTCTTTTCTTAAGGCAAGTTATTGAGTGGATTGTGGTCATTGCTGTTGCCTTGATCGTTGCACTGTTGGTTCGATTGTTTTTATTGCAACAGTTTTATATTTCGGGACCAAGCATGGAAACCACGATGTTCAGCGATGATCGGGTGCTCGTGAGCAAATTGGCCTACGAGGTCGGCGAAATTGACCGCGGAGACGTTGTCGTCTTTGATCGCGCAACGATGAATGGAAACCAGATTGAACATGACGACCTGATCAAGCGAGTCATCGGTCTCGGAGGAGAATCGATTGAAATTCGTGATTGCGTCATTTATATCGACGGTACAAAACTTGAAGAGCCATATCTGCCGAGCCGAGATAAAAGTCTGACGAATCTTTCAGATCGATGCGGAGTAGTCAATATGGATGCAATAACAATTGAAGATGACGAAGTTTTTCTTGTCGGCGACAATCGACCTCAGTCGTTTGATAGTCGAATGTTCGGCGCCATAAAGAAAGACTTTGTAATCGGTCAGGCTTTTGTGATCATCTGGCCACCAAACTCTTGGTCGCGGTTGTAATTCTCAGGCTGTGTCGAACACCCGGCGACTTGCGTCACTCATTCGATCTGGCCAATCGCTATAGACGGCATCTACGCCCATCAACAGTGCCGAGACTATTTGTTCGCTGTGCTGCAGATCCCAGCTGAATGCGGCGACATTGAAACGATGAGCCAGAGCGACAAGACCGCCATTCCAGTCAGTGTGATGCATATTTAAAACATCGATTCCATTTTTTGCCAGGTTGGCACAGCGACGCTCGGGGCCTTCGTATATTTTGCTCAAGCGAATTGAATTGACGTATTTAAAAAATGGAAATGCTTTCTTCCAGGAACTCAAGAGTTCGATATCGGGGTGACAGATGTAGATATCTTGCTTCGAGTTGGTGTCGCTAACTAACTTGTCAATTAGGGTCATCGCTGAGGGGTCACAGATGTCGACCGATACTGGTGTGATCGGTGACGAAATTTCTAACAGTTCAACAAAGTTAGGAATCTGATCATCTAGTTCATTGGCGTTGACATCGGCAATTTTTGTCTTGCGAAAGCGAATAGGTACCCGACGTTTGACAAAACCATCGTGGTCTATGACTACTTGCAAGTCTTTAGTAACCCAGCAATCGGTTTCAAGTCCAGTTGCACCGAGTTTGAGCGCAAGACGAAATGCGTCGGATGTGTTTTCTTGTGCATGCGCACTTGCGCCACGATGGGCGAACAAAATCGGTTGTCGGTAAAGCGAAGGAAGTCGCTGTTGCACACTCTGATGATAGGAGACGACTTCTCCTAGACTTTGGACATGTTTAATCTGACCGGAAGCGAGATTATGTTCTTGCTGATTATCGGTCTGGTTGTGCTTGGACCAGAGAAGTTGCCAGATGCAATCAGGCGAGTAGGTCGCCTCTATGGCGAACTGAAGCGGATGTCATCTGGTGTGCAAACTGACTTGCGTAAAGTCATGGATGAACCGCTTAAAGAAATGATGAATACGACGAATTCAATGAAGGCGCTGTTCAACGACACTTCCGACCAGTTTCAAAGTGCGGCCAAAGAGATTGTCACACCAAGTTTTGTGCCATACACCCCGAATGAATCAGAGTCGCCTGAGTTACCTATTGTCTTATACGACGGGGATGACGCCGCAGAAGAACCACTAACCGTCAGCGAGAGCGATCAGAAGCCCGATGAGCAATCAGCAAATTTGAGTTCAACTGGTGTCGAAGAGTTGAAAGGCGAGAGTTCGCTAGATGATGTTTCTTAATGGCATTTAGAACTTCTAAATCAGAAGCGACCGCGATGTCACTGGCAGGTCACCTCAGTGAACTTAGGATGCGATTAATACGCTCGATACTTGCGGTCGCATTGGGTGCTGCAGCGATACTCGCTTTTTATGATCCGGTTTTGCGTTTTCTGACTAAGCCTTATCGAGATCTGTGTGCCAGTCGCCCTGATTTCAATTGTGATGGTTCTCTTTTCGCTCTCGGGCCATTAGATGGTCTTACTGCTCGCATGAAAATTGCTGGATATGGCGGCTTGGTGATCGCACTTCCTGTTCTGCTTTGGCAACTTTGGCGGTTTATTGTGCCTGCTTTAAATAAGAAAGAAAAGAAGTACACAATTCCATTTATTGGCTCTTCGGTTGTTTTGTTTGCAGGAGGTTGCAGTCTTGCCTATTGGACACTGTCACGTGCGCTCGAGTTCTTAATCTCTTGGTCGGGGACTGAAGTCAATCAAGCGTTTCAAATTACAAAATACGTCAGTCTTGTCATTTTGATGATTTTGGCTTTTGGGGTGGGCTTTCTCGCGCCGCTCTTGATTGTCTTTTTGCAACTGGTAGGTGTTCTGACACCACGAACATTGATTAAGCAATGGCGCATAGCAATCGTTGCAATTTTCTTCATGGCTGCGATCATCACACCGAGTGGAGACCCAATAACTCTGATGGCTTTGGGCTTGCCGTTGACTCTGTTGTATTTTGTGGCGATATTGATTGGATTTGTCGCAACTCGTAAACGCTTGCGTGACAGCGCTTAGTTATCTCTCAAATCGCGATGCCTCGTCCAAGACGCGATGAACTAATTGCTCGCTACAACTTTGCGATAGATGAATTTCAAATTGAAGCCCTTGATGCATTAGATCGGGGTGACTCTGTTTTAGTGGCGGCCCCAACTGGGTCGGGTAAGACACTTGTTGCCGAGTACGCAATTGAGGCAGCGCGGCGTCAAGGTCAGCGGGCCTTTTATACCGCACCAATCAAGGCTCTCTCAAATCAAAAATTCAACGATCTTGTGGCGCATTATGGCAAGAGTGAAGTCGGGCTGCTTACCGGCGACAACAGCATTAACCCGAATGCTCCGATTTTGGTTATGACTACTGAGGTTCTGCGAAACATGATTTACGCCCGAAGCGAGGCACTCGCAATGCTGAGTGTTGTCGTGTTAGATGAAGTTCACTTTTTGCAAGACGCCTATCGCGGACCTGTCTGGGAAGAGGTGATTATTCATCTTGACCCGACTGTGCAACTGGTTTGTTTGTCTGCAACCGTGTCAAATGCGACTGAGGTTACAGAGTGGCTCAGCACAGTGCGCGGAAAGACGGTGCCAGTAGTTGAAGAAAAAAGGCCAGTTGAACTTATCAACCATTTTGTAGTCGGTGATGCCGCGACACATGAGATCAAAATTTTTGAAACAATTGTCAATGGTTCGCCCAACCAAGAGGTTTCGAAACTTGAGTCGACCTCATCGCAGACAGATACGCGCAACTTCCGAAGTGGCAACCGACAATCGAATCGAGCCTCTGCGCCCAGAAAGCGGTCACGATTATTCACGCCAAATCGAGTCGAAATCGTCGACCTTTTGCAACAAGAAGATCTCTTGCCCGCGATTGTTTTCATATTCAGTCGAAACCAATGTGACGAGGCCGCAGAGTCGTGCATTCGCGGTGGAATACGGCTTACCGACGCCAACCAACGTGCGGAGATCGCCGAGATTATCGACAGCAGGGTTGAAATGTTCAGTGATGACGATTTGGCAGCGCTGAGTTTTTCGAAGTTTGCCAACCAACTTGAGTTTGGTGTTGGCTCGCATCATGCAGGTCTCGTACCGGCTTTTAAAGAAATTGTTGAAGAGTGCTTTATCAGAGGACTGGTGCGCCTGGTCTTTGCAACCGAGACATTGGCAGTAGGCCTAAATATGCCCGCTCGAGCAGTAGTCGTCGAAAAAATTACAAAGTTCACAGGTGAGCACCACCAGCCGCTCAAGGCTTCGGAATACACGCAGCTGACAGGCCGCGCAGGTCGTCGCGGTATCGACACAGTCGGTCACGCCCTTGTGCTGTGGAATCAATTCGTGGGCTTCGATCAGGTCGCGGCACTGGCCTTGAGCCGATCTTTCAGATTGGTCTCGGCATTTAGACCGACCTACAACATGGCCGCAAATTTGATTCAAACCCATTCTCGGCAAGAAGCGCATCATCTTTTGAATCTCTCGTTCGCCCAGTTTCAGAGTGGTCGCGATGTCGTCGAGATTCAGGCTCGAATTGCAAGACGCAGCAAAGAGCGAGACCGCCTGCGCGAGCAGGCCCGAAGTTCGTTTGGCGACATTGACGAATATCGACGATCGCTGAACTCACGACCTGATGCACGTGAGATTGAGACTGCGATTAATCAATTGAATCTCGGCGATCTGATAAATCTTCCAAGACAAAACTCGAAAGCTGCGATTGTCGCAACTGCACAGCGGGCTAATGGCACGAAGTTGACCCTGATTACCGCCAATCGAGCACTAGTGAACCTTCAAGCAGGCGATTTTGATTCGCCACCAGAAAAGATTGGTTTCATCAAATTGCCAGACACATACTCGCGAACAAGCCCAAAATTTGTCAAAGAGGTGGCACTAAGAGTTCAACGAACTAAAGCCAATGCAAGGTTGACAAAAAACTCGGGGGCAAGCAGACGCGACCATCCTGTTGCAGATGACCCAGAATTGAAGCGACGACTAATTGCGGCAAGTTCTGCGGATCGAATCGACAACGAGATTCGACTGATGGAGAGTCGAATTGACAAGTCGGTGCAGTCTGTGAGCGCAAAGTTTGACGATCTCGTTCGATTAATGGAGCGTCGTGGTTATGTGGCTAGTTGGATGCTCACCGAACAGGGACGCTCACTCTCGCGAATCTTTCACGAGTTAGATCTCGTTATCGCTGAATCTTTGAGTGAGGGTCTTTTTGACGGCCTTACGCCTGCAGAATTGGCTTCACTTTTAAGCGTTTTTGTTTACGAGTTTCGTCGTGCCGAAGAACCGCCGAAGCCACGCGTACCAAAAAGTTTGCAGACGCAATGGAAGTCAATCAAACTTCTGAGCGACAAAATTACCGAGGATGAAAAAATTGCCGGAATTACACCGCATCGAGCGCTCGATGCTGGATTGATGGAGATTACGTACGACTGGGCTAGTGGCAGTGACTTGATTGATATTCTGAACGACGATTTGACTGCCGGAGACTTCGTACGAACAATGAAACAGTTGATTGATCTGTTGCGACAGATTTCGCTAATTGCTTCGAAGTCAGAAACTGTCACTTGTGCCGAACAGGCGGCGTCATCTCTATTGCGCGGAGTTGTATCTGCATCACACGGAAGTTCGATTAGCAGCCAATGACGATTCGCAAAGGTCAACAATGGGGTCATTTTGAAGATCGTCCTACTGATCTTCAAGTTCTATCTGACGATTTTTCTGCAAGTGAAGTGATTACAAATCAGACGCTCAATTCTGAGTCATCTTTGAAACTATCGATTGTGAAATCTGGGTTGAGAAGAACACTCGGTATCAATGGTGCGTCAATGGGTAATGGGCAAATGCTTTGCACAAAGTTTGATGTGATCGAAGCTAATTACACGTTTGCCAACTCAGACGCAGTCACCCGAAGATGTTTTATCGGCTGTGCGTTCGTACACGAGAACTTGTTTTTTGGCAAGACAATCGCCATTTTGAATTCTTCGTTTGTCGGTAATCGAGATTGGGCTCCACGGGCTCACCCCAATGACGGCAAATTCGACGTCATTGAACTAGATAGTTCAATGAACATTAGACAGCGTTTGACCGCATTCAGACTGATGAAGTCGGGTTCGCATTTGCCTCATCCAAAAATTCACTATTCGCAAATGTCCGAGTATGTGTTTTCGCAAGAAAAATCGACACCGATGAAGATTGAAGGAGTTCGAGTTGGTGCCATCAGACACTGTGTTTTTAGGGTATTGCCTGACGCTGTGAATTTATATTGGTGAGTATTAACATTGCGTTATGACTCTAAACATGACTAGTCAACAAGTAGTTGAATTAAAGCAGAGCGTTTGTCGAGATATTGATGCCCGCACTAAAGACCTTGTAAGTATCAGTCATCAACTTCACGAAAAACCTGAGACAAATTTCGAAGAGCACTTTGCCCATCAAATTTTGACCGATTACATTGCCGACTCGAAGGTCAAAGTAGCTCGTGGTGCTTTTGAATTAGAAACCGCCTTCGACGTCCGAATTAAAGGCGGCGAGGGCCCGACAGTTGCAGTGTTGTGCGAATACGACGCCTTGCCAGGTATTGGTCACGCTTGCGGTCACAACATTATTGCCACGGCTGGTCTTGGTGCAGGTCTTGCTTTGAGTGCAGTTGCCGAACAGTGCGGGGGAAATCTTGCATTAATGGGCACCCCAGCCGAAGAAGGTGGCGGCGGCAAAATTGAGATGGCGCGAAAAGGTGCATTTAGAAATATTGATGCGGCGATGATGATTCATCCTGCTGATGCCGATCTTGCGAGAATGAATGCAATCGCGATTCAAAATTTGTTCGTGAAGTTTCACGGCCTCGCAGCCCACGCTGCTGTTTCGCCGCACAAGGGTAAAAATGCATTGGACGCTGCCGTACTTGGATATATGAATGTTGCGGCGTTGCGCCAGCATATTTTGCCGACAGAACGCATTCATGGCATTTTCACCAATTCGGGCGAAAAGCCAAACATCGTGCCTCGCGAAACCGAGATGGACTGGTATGTGCGATCACCGACGATCGAAACTTTGCAACCATTAAAAGAGCGCGTGGCAAGATGTCTCGAAGGTGGAGCAATGGCCGCAGGTTGCACCGTTACTTTTGATTGGAAGAAGAACACGTTCGCAGATTTGGTTGACAACTTGCCGTTGCTTGAGAGTTATATTCGCAACGCTGAGCAATTTGGTCGTCAGATGACGAGTGAATTTTTGCCCGGAACAGGCGGAGGGTCGACCGATATGGGCAACATCAGTTACCTGGTGCCGTCAATTCATCCGATGATGCAAGTAGCGCCAAGTGGCGTTTCGCTTCACAGTGCCGCGTTCGCCGATTACACCAAAGGCGAAGAAGCGACTCGAGCAATTGTTGACGGTGCCAAGATCATGGCGATGACGGCGATCGACATGTGGCTATCTAAAGCATTGCAAGATGAGGTTAAAGCAGCTTTTGGTGACGGGGTAGTGCCCGAGGGCGTGATTTAACCCGAAATAGAGCCTAAATTCAGGTGAATTTGTAATCCCGCACTGACGGCGTGCGGACTCGTAAGATAGCGCGCCATGACGGTATATGTGCCCGAGATCTTCAGCGAAGACGAAAATGAGATTCTTCGGCGCTATTTCACAAATTTAGACGGACCAGTTTTCGCCCTTGTAAATCTGCCCGAGGTTGTAAAAGGTGCGCTCTTCGCAAGATACAGCCGTAGCGCAAAAAGCCTGAGACGATTGTTTCTAGATGAGTTTGTCAACGACTTAGATCTGAGTGGCGACAAATCGCTTGATGCAACGATCGGGCTCGAGCGAGCAGAAGATCTTTACGAAAAAGTCTTCGTCGAATACGGTGACGACAGTGTGGCTCAGTTGGGTGGTGTTCACCTTGCCTGCGAACAAGCGTCAAATCTTCTGACCAAAATTCTTGAGCGTGGGCGACTGATGAGCTATCTCGAGCAAAGTACGCGTTATATCAACTATGACGCGAGGCTTGGTGGTCGCTATCGCTTTTATCGAGATGCAGATATTTTGAATGGTCCATTCGGCACTCGTTATGTCGGCGACATGGATCGAATGTTCGATTCGTATTCAAAAATGGTTGAGTCAGTAACTGAACATATTCGTAAAACAATTAAGCGCGATTCGAATGTTTCCGATTTTGTTTTCAAACAAGCCACTCGCGCCAAGGGGCTTGATGCGGTACGTGGAGTATTGCCAGCAGCTTCGCTTTCGAACCTCGGGATCTACGGCACTGGTCAAGGCTACGAAGCGCTGTTGCTGCGTATGCGCGGACACAATCTGCCAGAGGCACGACTATATGCAGACATGATGCTTACTGAATTGCGCAAAGTTGTACCAAGTTTCTTGCGTCGGGTCGATATTGCCGATCGTGGAGGTCGGTGGACAGAATATTTAGCCGAGCGTGAGGGAGAAACTGTCGAACTTGTCGATGAATACTTCGGTGCTCTTGATCCACAGGACGCACAAGAAGTAGTGCTCACTGATTTTGATCCTGACGGCGAAGATAAGTTGCTTGCCGCAATTTGCTATTCGAGTTCACATTTGCCTGAGTCACAACTATTGAACGAGGTGCGAGAATTGAGCCACGATCAGCGTGTTGCATTGATTCGGGCATATGTAGGTAATCGTGAGAACCGACGACATAAGCCGGGTCGGGCCTTTGAGCGAATCGACTACCGATTCGACGTGTTGGGTGATTATGGTGCGTTTAGAGATTTGCAGCGCCACAGGCTCTTGACGATCGAATGGCAACGACTGACACCTCACCATGGTTTTGTTCGACCCGAGCTGATTTTGGAGGCTGGCATGGGCGATCAGTTTGATGAGGCAATGGAGCGTTCGAGCGCGCTTTATGACGCACTTTTGTCTGACTACCCGAGTCAGGCACCATATGCAGTTTCAATGGCATACCGACTGCGCTATGTCATGCAATTTAATGCTCGTGAGGCTATTCATATGCTCGAGTTGCGCTCGTCGCCCCAGGGTCACCCTTCGTATCGTCGCGTCGCAATCGAGATGCACAGGCTGATTGCCGAGCAGGCCGGTCACAAGGCGGTAGCAGAGGCGATGACACACCTGGTTAAAGATGCACCCGAGTTAGAGCGCCTCGATTCTGAGCGGCGCGCAGAGGCTCGGCGAAAATAATGGGTCACCCACCAATTTGGAGTTATGGCCTCAGATATCCGATACTATGCGCGCTTCAAATGAATCTTGCTACTCGCGTTACTACTCACGTTCTCGGACAACATGGCTGACGAAGAAGAAATCGAAATAGAAGGCGCTGATGAAGTCACCCCCGACGAGATCGGACCAGACGATCTTGCCGAGGTTGAAGGCGACATTGACCCTGAAGAGTTGATCGAAGTCGAAGTCGAAGTCGAAGACGATCTCGAATCGGACCCCGATGTTTTGGTTGTTGATCCGTTAATTACTGATGAAGGTTCGACGCTTGTACCTACTGATGTTGCGAAACCTAAATCAGCAGATGACGATGACGACGAAGACGACTTGCGCACAGAAGACGACGTTGAGGCCGACCTGTCGTCGATATTGCAAGAGAAATTGTCGTCACCACAAGAGACTGCACCAGAGGAAGAAGAAGTTGTTGGTGATGATCGAACCGATGGCGTCGAACGCCTGCAGCCGCGTCGTTCTGACGAGACGCAGTGCACGCATTGCTTTTTGTTAGTTCGTCAAAATGCTCCTGGTTGCCCAGTTGAAGACGACGCTTGTCCTTTGTTTAAATCTGCCTAGTTTTTGACGTGCAAGTTTTTAGTCGCCGAGCATCTCAGAGCGACTGTGAAATTTTGAAAACACTCGAAAATGAGGCTCGTGCGAGTCTTGATCACTTTCGTGGCGGCGTGCGGCATGGAGATGATTTCGAATTAGTGGGCGATCAGTGGGCAAGCGTGATAGCCGACAGTTCAATTAACACGTTTGTCGCAGGCGTAGATGAAACGGTGATGGGCTATTTGGTTGCAAGACTCGGCCAGGCGAAAGCAGGAAAGATTGCGACTATTGAACAAGTATTTGTAACTAGCGATGCTCGCAATATGGGTATTGGCGATGCATTGGTAAGTGCAACAATTTTGTGGGCCAAAGCCGAGTCACTCGTCGCTCTTGACGGTTTTGCGTTGCCAGGCGATCGAGAAACCAAAAACCTCTTTGAGCGCTCTGGTTTGGTGGCGCGTTTGATAACCGTGACTACTGATTTAAAAAACTAGAAATCTAGAAATCTATTTTCCTTGCCAGTTTGGCGGACGCTTTTCGATGAAGGCTGTTAAGCCTTCTTTTGTATCTTCAGATGCCAATACTGCGCCGAATTCTTTGTTTGTCATGTCGATCAGAGTTTGATCTGACTCTGTTGCAGATGCCAGTACGATCTTGCGGCTTGCCCAAACTGCTAACGGCGCAGCTTTGCAGACTCGTAGGGCGAGATCGATTGACGCGTCGAGAGCAGCATTTGGCTCAACAAGCTTGTTGACCATGCCAAGTTCATAAGCCCGTTGAGCAGAAAAGGGTTCGCCGGTGAGAATTGCCTCCATCGCTGCTGCTCGACCGATTGCCCGAGGCAATCTAAATAGACCACCAGCGCCCGCAATTAAGTTTCTTGTTGCTTCAGCCAAACCGAAAGCCGAACGAGTTGTTGCCACGAGCATGTCGCAGGCGAGAACTAGTTCGCATCCGCCTGCAGTTGCCAGACCGTCAACGGCTGCGATGACTGGTTTTTTGCGATCGCGATAGACGAAGCCGCCAAAGCCACCGCGCTTGGTATTTAAGCCCGCGGCTTGCCCAGAGTTGATGGCCTTCAAGTCAGCCCCGGCGCAAAACACTGGACGCTCTTGACCAGCAGTGTTTGCTGCCAACACACCAACCCAGACGGTTGAATCGGCTTCAAGTTTGTCGATTGCAGCTTCTAGACCACTGGCAACATCGCCATTAACGGCGTTGCGCGCCTCGGGTCGGTTCAGGGTGATGATTGCGACTTTGCCTCTGACTTCGTATTCAACGATGTTTGCCATGAAGCAAGGCTAATTGATTAGGCGGATTGGCTCGCAGTTGAATCGGCGGTAATTTCAGTTGTTGCGACTTCAGTTACTGCAGGTTCGTTGATTGCGGTATCTGGCTTGGCGATGTCTGGTTTTGCTGCTTTGGGCTTGCGCTTGAACTCGCGCTTCGGGCGCGGTGGACGCAATGGGCGAGGTGTCTGGGCGCCTGGCTTAACTTCGATTGCAAATAGTGCAGCAATCTGAGGAATAAGTGGTGCGAGTCGCTTAATGGTTTGACGCAAAGCATCTGTAGTTGCTTGTGGTGCGCCGAGTGGCTTAACAGATGTTCGAATTGGTGAGAAGGCAAGTGCTTCGAGGATTGCTATCCATCGGTCTGAACTTGCTTCGTTTGACAACGAGTCGGCAGTGGCCTTTGTGAGTTGTTGGCCAAGGTCTGCAGGAAACAGCACACCTGCTTTTGGCGGCTCACCCGAAAGTTTGATTGCTCGGAGAACTCGTGTTGCACCAAGCGCAGCTTTGATGTCTTCAAGCCACTGAGTCATTTCGCTTTCTTGACGTTGCTTCAGAGCGAGTTTAAGTTCTGTTGCAAGTTCTCGAGTTGTTTCGTCGCGAACAACCATCGGGTCGTCTGCGCCAACAACCACCGCACGCAAATCGCGCAGGTCGAGAAGAGCAAGGTCGCTCTTGGCGGCCTCGGCTTTGTCGAGCCACTCTGCAACACGCAGTTTCGGCAAAATATCTTGAGCCATCGAGATTAAACCGTCTGCTTTGATTTCAGGTTTGCCCTCGGCTTTGAGTTGAGTGTTCTGAGTTTTGATTGCTTCACGTACTGCACGAATGCCACCAGCAAGTGCGCGCTCGGCAACACTTCGTTGCTCAGTTGGCAACGACTGCAAGACGGCTGAGCGGTGTTTGCGGTTGGGCTTAAGACGTTTGGCCACAGGACGAACAACCAGTTGAACCACGGGTGCGGCCGACTTGTCAGCAGGCGAGCGCGGTGTGCGCTCGCGAGGAGGTCGCTCTGAACGTGGTTTGCGCTCGGCGTTGTCTGTTCGGGCGGGACGATCGGTGCGAGGACCACGCTTATCGCGCTGCGGGCGATCTGACTTCGATTTCTTTGCGAGTTTTTCTGTGACACCTGTGAAAGGTTTGTCGTCAATCAATTGAAGGAAGGTTGCCTTCTGCGATTTGTCGCGTTGTGGCACGACTGACAAAACGGTTATGCCGTCAATGTCAAAGTCGGCTTCGATCTTTAGTACATCGCCAACCTTGGACTCTTTTGGCAAAAGTGAAGACTCGACGACGCCTTTAGGAACTTTTGCTCCGGCTGCGCGCCATGTCCATGTTCCGTCTTCGCGCGTGCTTGTTAATTCGATCTCAAGACGCCTAGACATGAGCCTTTACGGTATAGGCAAACTTG
>JANRBC010000041.1 GCA_030727685.1 Ilumatobacteraceae bacterium | reverse complement strand
GCGCAGCGTCGTGAACTCGCGCTGACAGCGCAACTAGCAATTAGTGAATCTGAGCCCGTCGCGCCTTGGGTAGGTGTTTCAACTGTTGCCAATAAGTTGCCCATGAGTTTGACGGCACCAAAGATTGCACACGATGCGATCTATCGAATATCTCGTCATGCGGCGACACTGACTCG
This sequence comes from Ilumatobacteraceae bacterium, assembly GCA_030727685.1. Taxonomy (GTDB): domain Bacteria; phylum Actinomycetota; class Acidimicrobiia; order Acidimicrobiales; family Ilumatobacteraceae; genus BACL27. The sequence continues at coordinate 7,040 of JANRBC010000041.1, read as the reverse complement.
TGAATGGTATGAAAAAGTGACAGCCGAAATCAATCCGCTCGCTTTTGTCGAACTTTGTGGCATCGCATGCACGATCGCGCCGGTGATGGCTTTTCGTCGAGCCCTTAGTTTGCCGCCGCTAGAAATCGGCTCAGCAGAATCAGGTCAACCGAGCAACCAAAAACCCAACGATATTGTTTCGGCACAACTCAATTGGGTGCCAGTTGTCGGGCCGGCAGACAAAGACGCCGCAGTTGTGCAGGCATTCACTGCAGTGCCAGAAACTAATCGAATGATTTGGGCAATGGCTGACGCGCAATACATTCCAGACAAAGAAATGGTCGACCCAAATTGGACGCGGGGCACACTTTCGCGAGTGCAAATTGAACTTGTCGCAACGCGGGTATCTCAACAGCGCGAATGTTTTTATTGAACAACATCACACGCCAGCATGCTCAGTTGGAGCGGCAACGAACAAAGCATCGAAATTGAGTTGACAAGTGTGCGAGATGCAACCGGCGGCGCAAACGTAAAGTTCGCACGCGAACTTCTTGATTTTGCCACTGCTGCGACTGAACTTGACGACGCAGCACTTGTTTCAGCGCGCGAAGCACTTATCAAAACCGCAGGTGTCGCGGTAACAATTGATGCAGCAGCCGTAATTGCAAATTTTGAAATGATGACACGTCTTGCTGATTCAACTGGTGCGCGAATGCCCGAAGAAGTTGTTGCTCAGCGCCTGAGTGCTGCAACTGCGATGGGTGTTGACCAAGCGATTTCGCGTCGCTAACTACTAAATAGTTTTGTTAGCAAACCTTGCCAATAGGTGGTGCAGTTAGATCAATCAGATATTTGTCGACCGCGTCAACAACACACTTGTTCAATCCGTAGCCAGTGTGTTGGTCTGCAGTAACTGTCAGAAAGACACCGTCTTCTAGTGCTTTTGCTGCGTTGCGCGATGACTCGATTGGTGTCGCAGCGTCACCAGTCGTGCCGATAACAACAATCGGCCCTGCACCTTTGCCAGTAATTTCTAACCGTTGCACTGCCGGCACGGGCCACAGCGCGCACGAATATCCGTATGCAAAAGTCGCGCCAAACCGTTTGGCGGCTTTCGTGAACACAGGTATCTGCTCGTCAACTGCAGCGACACTCGTCGGACCAGGATCATCGAGACACGAAATTGCCAAAAAGGCTTCGAGCTCGTTGCCGTATGTGCCGCCGGGTTTACGTTGGTAATAGTCGTCGTAAAGTTTCAGTAACCCAGCACCGTTGCCTTTAACCGCGTCAGCTAACGCGCGTTCAAGTGCTGGCCACAAAGTATCTGAATACATTGACTGTGCAAGTGCGGTATACATCACACCCTGAGTTACTGGTGTGCGATTTGCTGTAACGACGATCGGTGATTCGTCAACTTCGATTAGAAGTTCATCAAGCGCCGAAGCAGAATCGCCGTTGCTGTGAAACGCACATGAAACACGTTTTGAGCAAGCGGCAAGAAATGCATCAAGTTGCTTTTCGAAACCTTTTGCTTGAGCCAAGCCTTGGTCGAGCGAAGTTGCATTTGGATCAGACGCACCGTCAAGAACTGCCGCCCGCACGGTGTTCGGAAACATCGTTGCCCAAGTAGCACCGAGTTCAGAGCCATACGAAAAACCAAAGTAAGTTATCTTTTCTTCGCCGAGTGCTCGTCGAATTGAATCCATATCGCGCGCGGTTGCTTGGGTCGAGACATACGGCAAAATCTCGCCACTTCGCTTAACGCATTCGTCATTGAATTTCTGACTCAAATCGATGATCGCTTGTTTTTCTTCGGGTGTTTCTGGTGTTGAGTCAATGCCGAAATATTCGTCGTATTCGTCGATGCAGTTGATCGCGGGGGTCGACTTGCCGGTGCCGCGCGGATCCCAACCGATGACGTCGAAGCGTTCAAGCAATTCTGAACTGAAGTAATACTCGGCATCTCGAGCCACGCTCGACCCACCAAATCCTGGTCCACCTGGATTGACGAGCATTGATCCGATCTTGTTGTCGGGGTCAGTTGCCGGCAGTCGGGTCAAAAAAAGTGTGAATGAACCAATTGTCGGGTCGTCGTAATCAAACGGCACGGCGAGTTCACCGCACTCGCTTGCGCCAGCTGGGTCACTTAGACATTTGCTCCAAACTATTTCTTCGGATGAAACTGCGTTCGTTGTTGACGGTGTCGATGAGCCTTGGGTTTGGCTACTAGTAGTTATTTCTTGACCGTCAATTGTGTCATCTGGAGAACCGATGACTACTGGTTCGGAACATGCGGTGATTAGAGATGCACTTATCGCTAATGCTGCAATCGAGACAACGAATCTGCGTCTATTGTTTAGTTGATGCTCCACGAGTCTTCAAGCGTATTGTCATCTGACGACACTTTTTCGGTCAGCGAATTCATCAAGACTGTGAATCAAGCAGTAAAGAAACACTTTGGTCAAGGCGTTTGGTTGCATGGCGAAATTCAAGAACTGAAAATTCCAGGTCACGTTTATTTCACTTTGGTAGATAACGATGGCGACAAAAAGGCTGTTTTGAGTGCCTCAATCTGGCAAGGCGTTTATTCGGCAATGAAGTCAAAACTTGCAGAAAGTGGTTTGCAACTCGCCGACGGGCTAAAGGTTCGTGTTTTCGGTGAGCCAGATCTTTACTCAGGCAATGGCAGATTCAGTTTTAAGGTCGCAAAAATTGACCCGCGATTCACACTCGGTGATTTGATCGCTCAACGCGAAGCCGTTGTTAAGCAGCTCAAACTTAAAAAGCTTTATGACGCCAACCGCGCAGTCGAGTTGGCACTTGTGCCGATGCGAGTTGGCATCATCACCAGTGTTGGCAGCGCCGCACACGCCGATGTATTGAAAACATTCAAAGACTCGAATATTGGGTTCACAATTTTTGTGCATGACGCAAGAATGCAAGGTGACGACTCGGTGAGTTCTGTTGTGGCAGCGCTTCAAAAAATGGACACAAGAAATGATCTTGATTTACTGATGCTCGTGCGCGGCGGCGGTTCAAAAAACGACTTAATCGCTTTCGACTCACTTGAAATCGCCACAGCAATTGCCGAGTGTCGGCTGCCAGTTTTCACAGGCATCGGACATGAAATTGATGTCAGTGTTGCTGACGAAGTCGCACACTTGTCGCACAAAACGCCGACAGCATGTGCCACTGCCGTTATTGAACTCGTACGTGACTTCATTGAATCAACCGAACAAGCGTGGGACGGCATCGCTACATTCGCACTTCGTGAACTTGAATCTGCGACGAGTCGACTCGCAGATCGCGCCAACAGAATCAGCAGCAAAGTTCTTGACGCTCTTGCAGGTGCGGGCAAACGGCTGGCGATGACTTCGCAACGAATTAGACATCGCCCTGCTGAGATCTTGCGTCTCGAGAAAAGTTCAATAGATGCTTTGGCCGATCGTGTGCGGCTTCTTGACCCGGTGAACACCATGGCACGGGGCTGGAGCATCACCCGCAACGCCAACGGTCAGACGATACGAGATGTCTCCAAATTGAAATCAGGTGACAAACTGGTCACAACATTTGCTAACGGCTCTGCATCAAGCACTGTTCAAGAAATTTCATCGAAAGGAAAATCAAATGGCAAAAGCAAAGAATGACGAAAATATTGGTTACGCCCAAGCGTTAGAAGAACTTGAGTCGATTCTCACCGAACTTGAAGACAATGATGTTGATGTCGACAAACTCGCGACGCATGTGCAACGTGCCTCGCAATTAATCGAACTGTGCCGCGATCGCATCGGCAATGCAAAACTACAAATTGAAGAAGTTGTCAAGGGTCTGGCCAAAGAGTAAGTCGGCGTAGCCTTTAGGCGTGTCAGCCAATCCACCAACCTGGTTAAAGTCGGTCGCTACACGCGTCGAATCGCGACTTAGTGATTTTTTACAAGATGAGCAAGATCGTTGGTCGGCACTTGATGACGATTTGAACGCGCCGCTCGGCGAGTTGACACGATTAGTTGCTGCTGGTGGCAAGCGCCTGCGACCGGCGTTCTGCTATTTGGCATTTGTTGGTGTTGGCGGCGATGAGAATTCAAAACAATTACTTGATGCCCAAGCGGCGCTCGAATTGTTGCATGCATCAGCACTTCTGCACGACGACATCATTGATGGATCTTTAACGCGGCGTGGAGAGCCCACCTCGCACACTCGTTATATCGCCAAACATTTAGACAGCAAGTGGGCGGGTGAAGCACGACGCTTTGGTGAAGGTGCGGTTATTTTGATTGGAGATCTGGCGTTTGTTTATGCCGACCAGCTAATGACTGGTGTCAACTCAATGACGGCAAAGGTGTGGAATGAAATGCGAATCGAAGTGAACGTCGGTCAATATCTTGACTTGCTTGGTTCAGCACAGCGAGAGCGAAACCTAAACAAAGCCGAAAGAGTTTGTCGATATAAAAGTGGCAAATACACAGTTGAGAGACCCTTGCATCTTGGCGCGACTCTCGCGGCACCAGAGCAATCAGACGTTTTACTTGAACAGTTGTCTAACTTTGGTTTGCCACTAGGTGACGCGTTTCAAATGCGTGACGACGTGTTGGGTGCCTTCGGTGACGCTTCGGCAAGCATCACAGGCAAACCAATTGGCGATGACTTGCGTGAAGGCAAACCAACACCGTTGTTAGCAATGGCATTTGAACGTGCAACATCCGCACAACGCGATGTGCTCGATCGAGTTGGTGCTCCACAAATGAGTCATCAACAAGTTTCTGACATTCAGCAGGTGATCATTGAAACTGGCGCACTTGATGCGCTTGAAACCAAAATTTCAGTGCTTGTCGAACAGTCAATGACTGCAATAAGTAGGTCATCTTTGAGTGAAGTTGCTGTAGCCCGACTGATTGAACTCGCCGAATTTGTTGCGTCACGCAGAAACTAGTGCTGAGCAAAATAAAAATTTGCAGATAGCGTTTCGGTTATGACCGTAACCGTACGTATCCCCACCACATTGCGACCACTTTCGGGTGGCGTCTCAACTGTGCAAGTTGAAGGCTCAACTCTCGCTGAAGTTTTAGCAAGCCTCAATGTTGCACATCCTGGTTTTTCTGATCGCTTGCTCGACAGCGAGGGCAACTTGCATAAGTTCGTAAACGTCTTTGTCGCCGACGACGATGTGCGATACATGCAGGGCCTTGCAACTGTGGTTACCAGTGGTCAAACGGTTTCGATTATTCCTGCCGTTGCTGGGGGCTGAAATTCAGCCAACTGAAGGCTTTCGGTTTTGATTTAGCAGTCTCCTAGATAGAGTGCTAACTCTCAAAGTTCAATTTTTTGAGACAAATTCGGAGGAATAAATCATGGCCAAAATCATTGCATTCGACGAAGAGGCCCGCCGCGGACTCGAAACCGGAATGAACAAACTCGCCGACGCCGTGCGTGTCACGCTCGGACCAAAAGGTCGCAATGTCGTGCTCAGCAAAAAGTGGGGCGCACCGACAATCACAAATGACGGCGTATCAATTGCCAAAGAAATCGAACTCGAAGACCCGTACGAGCGCATCGGCGCCGAACTCGTCAAAGAAGTAGCAAAAAAGACAGACGATGTAGCCGGTGACGGCACAACAACTGCAACAGTTCTCGCCTGGAGCATGGTTCACGAAGGTCTGCGCAATGTTGCTGCTGGCGCAAACCCGATGAGCATGAAGCGTGGCATCGAAGCGGCTGTTGAGGCTGCAGTTGCAAGCATCAAGGCGTTGGCAAAAGTTGTCGACAGCAAAGAACAGATCGCACAAGTTGCATCAATTTCGGCAGCCGACAACGAAATCGGTCAAATGATTTCTGAGGCAATCGACAAAGTTGGCAAAGACGGCGTAATCACCGTTGAAGAGAGCCAAACATTCGGCATGGAAATGGATCTTGTCGAAGGTATGCGCTTCGACAAGGGTTACATTTCGCCATATTTCGCAACCGACACCGACCGCATGGAGGCCTCAATTGATGACGCCTACATTCTTTTGGTTGCAAACAAAATTTCAGCAGTGCGCGACATGTTGCCGATTCTCGAAAAAGTTATGCAGGGTGGTCGACCACTTGTGATCATCGCCGAAGATGTCGATGGTGAAGCGCTTGCGACTTTGGTTGTCAACAAAATTCGTGGCACATTCAAGAGCGTCGCGGTTAAAGCACCAGGTTTTGGCGACCGACGCAAGGCAATGTTGCAAGACATAGCAATTCTCACTGGCGGCCAAGTTATTAGCGAAGAAGTTGGCCTCAAACTTGAGAACGCAACTCTCGATTTGCTCGGCCGTGCCAAGAAAGTCGTGATCACAAAAGATGAGACGACGATCATCGAAGGTGCTGGCTCAGATGCCGACATCAAGGGTCGCATCAGCCAGATCAAGACCGAAATTGACAACACCGACAGCGATTACGACCGCGAGAAATTGCAAGAGCGTCTTGCCAAGTTGTCGGGTGGCGTTGCTGTTCTTAAAGTTGGTGCAGCGACCGAAGTTGAACTCAAAGAAAAGAAGCACCGCATCGAAGATGCTGTCAGCACAACAAAGGCAGCAATCGAAGAGGGCGTAGTGCCTGGTGGTGGCGTTGCTTTGCTTCGCGCTCAAGAAGCAGCAGAAAAAGTAATGGCATCGCTCAGCGGTGACGAAGCAACAGGCGCTCGCATGGTCGCCCGTTCGTTGTCAGCACCACTCAAGCAGATTGCTGAAAATGCTGGTCTTGAAGGTGGCGTAGTCGTTGAAAAAGTTAAGGCGATGAAGGGCAGTGAAGGCCTCAATGCAGCAACTGGCGAATACACCGACTTGGTCAAACTTGGCGTTATCGATGCCGCAAAAGTAACGCGCTCTGCGTTGCAAAATGCTGCATCAATTGCGGCATTGTTCTTGACAACCGAGGCAGTCATCGCTGACAAGCCAGAAGACAGTGCACCATCAATGCCAGGCGGCGGAATGGAAGATTACTAAGTCGCCAAATTTGCGACTTAACTAGTTGCCGTTTTGCTCACGCAAAAACTGCTCTACTTCATCCATTAAGTTGCTCGGGTCGGCCGGCTCGTC
>JANRBC010000040.1 GCA_030727685.1 Ilumatobacteraceae bacterium | reverse complement strand
TTGGCGGTTCAAGTCCGTCCGAGCGCGCCACTTTCTTCAGAATTTCGAAATAATGATGCCGGCAAATTCTTTGATGCGGTAGGCGTTTTCGTCGAGGTGTGTCGCTAGGGGTACGAAGTCGAGCCATGATAGACCGCTTGCTGCATCGCCAGTGCCGAAAGATTCGACATTTAGAAAGTGTTTTTTAAACTCGCCTGTGGCGCGACGAAGATGAAAATCAGAAGTCACTATTGCGATCTTGCTATCTCGCTTAACTTCAGAAAGTTTGAGTGCTTCGGTTGGATGTTCTCTTGTGTTTGATGACGTCGACTCAATGATGATACGTGTTTCGGTGAGACCAAGAGATATTGCATGCTCAGATGAAAGTTCGCCGTGTCGAGTTGCGGCGCGTTCAGTTTCGGTGCCAGGCTGCTTACCTGAAAATACGACTTTAGATTTTGGGTATTTTTGCCATAGTGCTGACGCTGCATTTACGCGTCGGATACTTTCGGTGCCAAGAAAATCTTGGGCCGCGTTTGCGCCGAGTTCATAGCCGCCACCTAAAACGAAAATGAACTCAGGCGACCAATCAGATTTTGGTGAAGTTTCAGTTGCGAGAATCTGGTCAAAAATCAGGGTTGCAACGCCCGTTGAAAGAAAGACAAGTATCGAGATGCTGACTCGGGTAAGCAATTTGATAACTCGGTTGAGTTTTGTATTTGCGACTTTGACGAAAATTGCGAATGTCAAAAAAAGTAATAAAAACCAAACTGGATCAATCAGTGATCGCATTTTTCGGGTTAGAAATAGCTCTTATTAGATGAGAGCCGAAACTTGAGAGTATGAATCAATATCTTGAACCCGTACTTGATGCCATTTACTCTTGAAATCTCATCACCGTAAAAAGTTGGAATTTCAATCTCAACTATTCGTTGTCGCGCACCAATCATCTGCAGAATAATCTGTGAATCAAAGTCGAAATAGTCAGAGTTTTTTAAGAAGTTTACTTTGCGTAGCGCCGCGACACTGTATGCGCGGTAGCCACTGTGCCATTCGGTCAGTGAAACTCTGGCGAGTCGATTTTGAAGAGTTGTCAAGATTTTGTTACCTACAAATTTGTAGAGCGGCATGCCACCTTGACGAGCGCCGCCTTGGGTAATCATTCGCGAACCAAAGACAACATCAGCGCGCCCAGAGACAATTGGCTCAACCATTTGCGGAAGATATTCGGGTGCGTACTGACCGTCGCCGTGTAGCAACACGACTAGATCAAGATTTTTTTCCAGCGCCCATTGGTAGCCAGTTTTTTGATTGCCACCGTATCCCAAGTTAATTTGATGTCGGACGATCGTTAGCGGAAGTTTGGAGTTGCTCTGATACTGCAATCCAACATTGTGTGTGTCATCAGTGCTGGCATCATCACACACCAAGATTGAGTCGATTTGGGTTGCGAAGTCAGGTGGAATTCGGTCAAGGACTTTGGCCAAAGTTTCTTGAGCGTTGTAGGCGACGATCAAGATACCGAGTTTCATGAGATTTCTATTTTACTATGGCCAAAATGTTGTGATATCAGAGTTGCAAGACCCAAGGTCGAGTACAGCTCCTGACGTGTCTGAATAGATCTCGGCCGCACCTACTGGTTGGCCTTCAACATTTAGTGTGCCATCGTCGTATGTCGAGTTGTACCAAACAAAATAGCGGTGCTTGCATTTGGCTGTTTGTGCAAGCTCAAGTTGATATTGGTTAAAGACTGAAGATTTTTGCCATATTGCGAATAATTGTTGTGGCTGATTACTCATCATTGAACTATCAGTTGGCAGGGCTTTTACAAATTTGTGTATTGGCTGAGTTTGAAACTCTTTTGCCGCCCAGTAGCGACCGTCGCGTCCGAACCTGAGCGCATCGTTGGCGCTTGACAGTGCTTGGAAACCCAGAAACATTACAGAAACAGCTAGAAATCCGTTTCGTAACAACGTCGATGAAAGATTGATTCTGTCAGCTAACAATGCCACGACCAAAATGAGCGGTACAAAAATCGGAATCATCATTCTGTTGTCAAGTGGCCCGAGTTCGAAATGAACGAACCGATACGCAGAAAACGCAACATAAATCAACGTGATAGCACCACTTAACAACAAGATATTTGAGTTAGTTTCTGTGTTTTCAACCCGCGATCGATAGAAAAGAAAACTCGTTAGCAAAATCGCGACAGTGAGTAGAACCAATACGCCAAAAATCTTTGTGTTATTCGGGTAGTCATTCCACGACAAGTAGATTCCACCCTCGACTGGGCTTGCAGTCACCCATGAACCAAGTGTTGCTGTAAATGTTTTAAGAGGATTCAGTAGTGAACCACCGGCTGGTGTTCGCGCACCAGTGAGAGTGCCGTCGATTTCTTGATTGCGTTGAAGCCAAAACCAGACGGGAACAAGTGAAACCAAAAGTATCGCAAAATTTATGAATGCAGATCTAATCAATCCCAGTTTGTGTCGATCAAACCATGCAGCGCTCATTGCAACCGATACAGCGAACACTGGCCCGACATAACGAACAAAAAACAATGAAATGAACACGATGACTAACAAAGCAAATTTGCTCGCACTAGCTGGTCTCAATGCAACAATTATCGCTAAAACAACTAACGCAACAAATGGTGGCTCAGACCAGATCATTGAGTATTGCCACAAAAGAGCAGGGCTAAAGGCAACAAATGCTGTAGCGATTAGCGCAAGTTTCTTTTTTGCTTTCGCGATTTGCAACAAGTGAAATGTGCCAAGAACTGTGACGATCGCACAAATCACGTTCAAAATCTGCACAGTCAGATTTACGCTTAGCCCAAGCAAGTCGCCGATGCCGATCAAGATCGAAAGCCCTGGTGGTCTCACTGTCATCGGTATGCCAGTTGCGTCAAGTAGGCCGTTGCCGCTGGCAAAGTTTCTTCCAACTGCGACATAGTCGCTTGTATCCCAGCTCCAACCAACGCCTGACCAGTTGGCTATAACTACTAACAAGCCAGATACAACTGCCAAACCGACAGCGGTTGATCGTTGCTTTAGATAATCAACTAAACCAATCATTAGTTAGGCAATTGTTTTTGCGAGCATGCTGACGGTGAGGCCAGGCTTTGAGTCTTGTTGACCAACTTCACGAAAGCCGATGCGATTGTGAAATCGAATCGAACCGAGATTTGGCGGGTTTAAGTTCACTTCGCAAGTCAGAAGTGGTGCGCATCGATCTTTGATCATTCGTTGTTCGACTGCTGCATAAAGTTTTGCGCCAAGAGATTGATTTCGCATTTTTTCGCTGACAACAATTCGGTCTAGGTAAACAAAGTCTGAATATTTCTTTGAAAACCACTGGTAGTTAACACTCGTATACGGCGCCCCAGGGGCAAAAGTAATGCAGAAAGCGTGAAGTGTGTCAGAGCCAATCGCAAAAGAGTAAAGAGAGTGCTCGATCAAAAATTCGAGTGTAGGTCGGTCAATCTCGCCGACGGCCGGCGCATTTGCGTTGTTCAATTCGAGCGCCGAGTCAATATCTGACGGCAAAAACAGTCGCGGCTCAAGTTCACTCGATTGCATAGACATCTAATAGCCTGACACAATGAACACTGCACATTTCGTCCTTGGTAATTCGATGGTTGAGCCGTGGCCAGATTCGATGCACACGGCGGTTTTTGGTCTTGGTTGTTTTTGGGGCGCGGAGCGCAAATTTTGGCAACTCGACGGCGTTTACACAACCGCTGTTGGCTATAGCGGCGGCACCAAACTTGACCCCACGTATCGCGAAGTTTGTAGTGGTGCCACGATGCATGCAGAAGTTGTGCTCGTGGTTTTTGATTCGGCAAAAATTTCTTACGAGAAGCTCTTGCAAGTTTTCTGGGAGTCTCACGATCCGACTCAAGGCATGCGCCAAGGCAACGACATTGGCACCCAATATCGCAGTGCAATTTATTTTACGAATGAGGATCAACAACGCGCCGCCATCGCCACCCGCGATATTTTTCAGCAACGCCTCAACGAAGCAGGCTTCGGCAAGATAACTACCGAGATCAAAAAGTCAGCCGAGTTTTATTATGCAGAGGAATATCACCAGCAATACCTTGCAAAAAATCCGAGCGGCTACTGCGGCATCGGTGGTACTGGCGTAACTTGCCCAGTTGGTGTTGCTAGTTAAGTCGCTTGGGCGAGTTGGTCGGCAGTTGGTCGGCGAAAGAGCGTCAACATCGCAACACCTGAAAGCAGAATAACTCCAGTCATTAGTGTCCAGGCTGCATGAAATCCGCTTGTGGGGTCGTCAGTTTTTGTTGCAGCAACTAGCAATGAACTAACTAGTGCAATGCCAAGTGCAGCGCCGATTTGTCGCGAAGTGTTGTTGAGCGCCGAACCCATCGCAAATCTAGGTTGTGGCAAAAATGCCGTTGCTGAACTTGAAATTGTCGAGATGCAAAGACCAACGCCAATGCCGGTGACGACCATGGTCGGAAAGTAGAAATCCCAATAGTGAATTTCGGGCGTGATGAAAAAATTCATCCATCCGATACCAAATGACATGATTAGCGCCCCAGCCGCGACGACTTTTCCGTGTCCGATGCGATTGGCGAGTTTTCCTGCGGGTGCAGCAACAAATGCCGCAGCCAACGGCCCGGGCGAGCCAGCAATTCCTGAAAGCGAAGGGCTGTATCCCCAGACAACTTGCAGCCATTGAGTGTTGACAAAAATCATCGAAAAGAAACCCATTGAAAATGCAAAACCGCCGATTGCTGCGGCAGTGACAAACGGCAACTTAAATAAACGCAAGTCGAGCACTGGGTGTGCAACTTGATTGCAACGCCGAATGAATGCGCCAAGAAGCAAAAAAGAAATTGCAAAAATAATCAACGATCGATTCGAAACCCAACCCCACTCGTCACTCTGCACAATCATCAGTGTGAGCAGTCCAACACCGAGCACCACCAGAAGTGCTCCAAAATAATCAACCGTTCGTGGTGCTGTTTCATCGCGCGACTCACGTAACAATTTCAAACCGATGACAAAGGCCAACAAACAAAACGGTATGTTCACCAAGAAAACTGAGTGCCATCCGAAAGTGTCAACCAAAAAACCGCCAACCATTGGGCCGCTCGCCGCAGAGATTCCGCCGACTGCACCCCAAATGCCGATTGCTGCCGATCTTTTCTCAACTGCGAACTCGGGCAACACAAGTGCCAATGAAGCCGGCGTGAGGATTGCTCCGCCGACTGCCTGAATGACTCTCGCGATAACCATAAAGATCGCAGTCGGTGAAACAGCACAAAGAATTGACCCAAGCATGAAGATCATCAGCCCTGAGAGAAACGCTCGCTTGCGCCCAAATGCATCGGCAAGTCGACCCGCGGTCAGCAAACCTGCCGCGTAGGCAATGTTGTAAGCAGAAAAAATCCACGTCAGTGTGCGCCGACTCTCTGGCCACTCGGCAACAAACGACCCGAACGCGACATTGACGATGCTGATATCAAGAGAAACCAACATCACACCAATTGAAGTGAGGGCCAGAACCTTGGCGCCTCTCGACCAGTTTTTCATTAACTCTGCTTTCTGTTACTTGCCCCAGAGTTTTTTGCGAATCTCTGCGCCGTCGGCGTCTAACGCACGACCTTCCCACCGTAGTTCGCCAGGTGTCTGCGATAGCGACGCAAACAAACCTTGCATTGGTGTTGCGCCAACAATTTTGATTGCTTGCCGCGCTGCAAAATGTGGATCAATTGCGATGTCAGCCATCGACAACACAGGACCAATTGCCGCTTGCGCTTCGGTGAAAACTTTCAGAACAGTTGCACTATCTCGGCTCGCACAATATTTCGTCATTAAATCGTGCAACACTGCACGGTTTTTAACGCGACTTGAAAAAGTTAAAAATCTCTCATCGCCTGCATAACCCAGCACTTCAACAACTCGAGCCGCAACAGTGTCTGAACTCGCTGAGACCCCAACCCATTTAGAGTCGCTGCACTGATAGACGCCACGCGGAACTGTGTATGGCAACTGCGAGCCAAGTCGTGGCTGCTCTTGGCCAGTCAAAACAAACAATGAAATCAAAGGACCCATCATCTGAAACATTGTTTCAAGCAAATTGACATCAACAACTTGGCCAACTTTGCTGTGCAGTGCGACCATTGTTGCAAAAGCCGCAACAACTCCGGTGACTTCATCGGTTAATGCAATAGGTGGCAACATTGGCGGTCCATCAGGGTCGCCACTGATTGCAGCCAAGCCTGACATCGACTCAGCAATCGAAGCAAACCCCGGCCGATCTTTGTATGGACCAGTTTGTCCAAAACCTGAAACGCGGGTGATAACAAGTTTCGAGTTTCGTTGTAACAAAACTTCTGGCCCAACACCGAGTCGCTCGAGAGTGCCTGGTCGAAAATTTTCAACAAGCACATCAGCGTCATCGACTAGTTTCAAAAAGACTTCACGGTCACCCTCGAGTTTTAAATCGAGTGCGATGTTGCGCTTATTGCGATTAACTAATTTCCACCACAATCCCGTGCCATCTCGCGGATCTTTCCACGCCATTCCACGAAGGCTGTCGCCATCACCAGGCTTTTCAACTTTGATTACATCGGCACCGAAGTCGGCAAAGTAGCGCGCACAATTTGGACCAGCCAAGACTGTTGAGAGGTCGATGACCCGCAAATCTTTGAGCGGACCAGACATTTTTAGTTTGGTCGGTTGCGACGCGCCAGAACTGAATCAGTCCAAGATCGCCCGCTAAATCTCCAAGAGGTCTGCACGGTTGTTGCAACAAATGGTTGCGGTTTAGGCCACAACAATTCGAGTGCGGTTGCGATCGCTACGGCTTCGTCAGCAGATGGTGTTGGCGAAACCGAATTCTGAATCGTCACAGTGGCATGTTTCCATGTTTGCGTCGTGGCAGTTCTTCGCGCTTTGACTGCAACATCTTCAAACCAGAAATAAGTTTCGTGCGAGTCTCGGCTGGGTCGATTACATCATCGACATAGCCACGCTCGGCAGCCGCGTATGGGTTCGCATATTTCTCGGCGTATTCGGCCACGAGCTCTTTGCGACGCTCAGCGGGGTTGGCGGCTTGTTGCAATTCGCGACGATAAACAATTTCAACCGCACCTTGTGGCCCCATTACGGCAAGTTCAGCCGTCGGCCATGCGTATGCCAAGTCGGCACCGATTGACTTTGAATTCATTACGACATACGCACCGCCATAGGCCTTGCGCGTAATCACTTGAATGCGGGGCACTGTTGCTTCGCAGTATGCGTAGAGCAACTTTGCACCGTGGCGAATAATGCCGCCGTATTCTTGGTCGACTCCTG
>JANRBC010000039.1 GCA_030727685.1 Ilumatobacteraceae bacterium | reverse complement strand
GGGCTCATCTCGAACACCAACACTTCAATCGGCAACCGCTCGCCTTTGGTATACCGATATTCAGTCACGCGTCAAAACTACTAGTTTGGTTTACAAGGTTGAAAATGTCTGACGGCACAACATATTCGGCACCAGGTCTCAAGGTCGTTTCGTTAGGTTCGCGCGGGCGCGGGGTTGTTGCCGAGCGCAACTTCAAACAAGGCGAAGTCATCGCCATCTGGCGCGGGTCGATCATCACCGAGCGCGAAGTGCTCCAACTCTCAGACAGCGAACGCAGCCAGCTGTTGCAAGTCGACCAAGACGCATTTCTGATTACAAACAAAGCGCTTCTCACCGTCGACTACATCAATCACAGTTGCGAGCCAAATTGTGGTTTCACCGACAACACGACACTGGTCGCGATGCGCGATATCAAAGCCGGCGAGGCGATCACCTTCGACTATGCGATGAGCGACACAAAACCAATCTTCGCCTTCGATTGTTGGTGCAGCACTTCAAAATGTCGCAAAAAAATAATCGGTAACGACTGGCAACTTGCCGACCTGCAAGAGCGCTACGCAGGCTGGTTCGCCCCGCATGTCGCCCGCCTAATCAAACAGTCACAGCACTAACACGAGTGCAGTGCCGCGAGCAACTGAGCCGCGCGCACATCTTGGCTCTCTAACTGAAACTCGCGCATCGTGTATGAAAAACTCGTTTGCAAACTCGGCCACGCACCATGCGTCGAGCCACCAGCACCCGTGTGGCCGAATGAATCAATTGGCGCACCCAACTGCGACGGGTTCGGGTTAAGTTCAAACCCGACACCAAAACGCAACAACCGACCCGAGAGCGGGTCCTCACCAAGCGAACGCTGCCTGCGAGCGACAGCAATCGTTTCGGCCTTGAGCAGTCGCACACCATCGAGTTCGCCACCATTGACCAACATCGCATACAACCGCGCCATCGAAAAAGCATTCGCCACCCCGCCACCACCTGGCAATTCAATTTTTGCAAACTCGCTCGTGCCGCGCTCAGCTGGAATCATGCCGTAAACATGTTTCAGTCGCACATCAGCATTCGGGTCAGACAAAGCCGTGTAGTTATAGTTGCTCGCTCGAGTCGTCTCAGCGATTCGCGGCAAAACTTCGTCGCGCACACCAATATGCAAATCAAGATCTAGTGGCCCGGCAATTTCATCGCGCACAAAATTGCCGATACTTCTTCCGTCTGCTCGACGCACGAGTTCGCCCGCTATCCACCCAAATGTCATCGCATGATATGACGGCGCACCAATCGGCACGAACGGCATTTGCTCAGCAACATACTGCGCCATCAAAATCGGATCAGATAACTCAGCGACACTGACTTTGCGCTCGAGCCCTGGCACCCCAGCGACGTGTGCCAAAGCGTCACCAATCAGCACCTCGCCCTTACCTCCGACAGCAAACTCGGGCCACATCGCCTTAATTGGTGTCTCGAGATCAATCAATCCGCGTTCGACGCACATTAAAACTGCGACCGCACAAATACCTTTGGTCCCTGAAGCGATCACACAAAGCGAGTCGTCGCACCATGGCGAACCATCTTTTTGTTGACCGCCCCAGAGATCAACAACTTTCTTGCCCGCAACAAATGCCACAAACGATGCACCGGCACTCGACTGTGAATGATGCTTTCGAAAAACTTCGCCAACAGATTCGTAGCCCGGTGCCACGAACAAACTACGCGTCACCGCATCGACCTCTCGATGCTCGGGGTTGCCGAGATCAGACTCTGCGTATATTGCTGCTGCGGGTTGCCGATCACAGACTCTGACGGCCCAACTTCGACGATTCTGCCTTCAGACATCACTGCAACTTCATCGGCGATGCTACGCACGAGCGGCAAGTTGTGGGTCACAAACAACATCGCCAGACCCAATTGGCGGCGCAGATCACTGAGCAAATCAACAATTGCCGCCTGCACGAGCACGTCGAGCGCACTCGTCACTTCGTCGCATACCAAAACTTCTGGTTCGCTAACAAGTGCCCGTGCGATAGCAATTCGCTGACGCTCACCACCCGAAAGTTGATCGGGGTATTTATTGGCATAAGAGCCTGGCAAACTCACTTTGTCTAAAACTTCGAGCACCGACCGTCGTGCATCATGCTTTGATTTGCCATCAATCACTAGTGGTCGCACGATCGAGTCGCCAACGGTTCGACGTGGGTTCAACGAACCATATGGGTTCTGAAACACATATTGAATCGCAAGTCGATCTGCGACTGCTCGTTGCCGCGCCATAGTTTTCAACTCGCGTCCGTTTAAGCGAATCGAACCTGTCCATTCACGATGCAAACCACCGATTGCCCGCGACACCGTTGTTTTACCCGAACCAGATTCGCCGACGAGCGCGAGACATTCACCTTTGCGAATAGTCAGCGACACATCATGCACAACTGTGTTGCCCGAATAGCCCGCACTCACCGACACCAGCTCAACAACGGGTTCACCAACCGTTCGTGCCGACACAGGCTTTGCTGAACTGATCATTACTGAAGCGACTTGTGTCGCTTTGATGCACGCGGCTGTTTGTCGTCCGCCAACCAAAACCATCTTCGGAAACTCAACTCGACACGCGTCTTCGACGAGTTCGCACCGTGCCGCAAATGCACAGCCAACAGGACGCTTGCCAGGCGATTGCGCACGACCCGTGAGGCCAATGATCGACTTTTTGCTCGCAATATCTGGCGCGGCCGCGACCAAGTGTCGCGTATAAGGGTGTGCCGGGTTCTTGAAGATCTCTGAAACTTCACCTTGTTCGACGACGCGACCCGAATACATAACCGCGACATCATCAGCCAGATCAGCAATCACCGCCAAGTCATGGGTGATATACAAAGCAGCAACACCATGATCTCGCGTCAGTTGTCGAATCGTCTTCAGTACGTGTTCTTGAGTCGAAACATCGAGACCCGTCGTCGGTTCATCGAGCACGATCACCGAAGGCCGACACGCAAATGCCATCGCCAAACCGACACGCTGTTGTTGACCGCCAGACAATTGATGCGGGTAACGCTCGAGATATTCGTCGTCGGTCGGCAATAAAACTTCGGCCATCATTTCTTTGATTCTCGCCTTGCGGGCCTCGTCTGAACCGCCAAAGTTGTGGGCTTCGAGCACTTCGATCAATTGCTTTCCGATTCGCAACGCGGGGTTCAACGACGATGCTGGGTCTTGTGGCACGTACGAAACAAGTTCACCACGAATTTTGCGTTTCGCTTCGTTATCAAGGGCCAGAACTTCGGTGTCACCACAAAAAATCTGACCGTGTGCAACTTCGACGCCGCGGCGGGCATGGCTTAAAACAGCAAGACCAACGGTTGTCTTGCCCGAACCCGACTCGCCCACCAATCCGAGCACTCGACCCTTCTCGATTGTCAGGTTGATGCCATCGACAATGTCGTTGCCAGTAGCCGCGACATTCAAGCGCAAATCAATTATTCGCAAACCGCTCGCGCTACTCACCTTTGCCTCCACGATCGATACCTGCAGACACGCGCGAGAATCCGTCACCGATCAAGCCCGTTCCGATGGTCATCAAGGCAAGTGCGACAGTCGGCAAAATTACACCCCACGGCTGTTCGGTAAGGGCAACTCGGTTTTCTTGAATCATCAAACCCCAGTTGGCGGCGTTTGGTTCGGGTGTGAAACCCAAAAACGCCAGCGACGCAATCAGACCGACGCTGTATGTCAGTCGAAGGTTCATCTCAACTAGCAACGACGAAGTCACGTTCGGCAAAACTTCGGCATACACAACTCGCCTTCGCGACTCGCCAAGTGCCTCGGCTGCCGAAATGAAGTCGCGCTCCACAACGCTCATCGCCGCACCTCTGATAATTCGCGCGATACGCGGTGTCGTCGAAAGACCAACAGTCAAGATGATCAACACATTGCTCGGCCCGAACATCGAGATCACCACGAGCGACAACAAAACCTGCGGAAACGACAACACAACGTCGAGTGCACGCATGATCATTTCATCTGCGCGACCCCGCAAATATGCGGCTGTCAAACCAAGTGTCGTGCCGAGTGTGATACCGATGCTCGTTGCCAAAACCGCCAAGATCAAAATCGTGCGACCACCAAACAAAAAGCGTGAGAGCACGTCTTGTCCGAAATAATCGGTGCCAAAAACCGTGCCGGGCACGCTCAATGTGTTCGGTATGTCGACATATTCGGTGCTGCCAAACGGCGCCAAGAACGGCCCGATCAAAGCAACACTGACCAACAGCAGCGCAAGCACGGCGCCAATTTGAGTTCGACGCAATTTAAAAGCCTGACGCACCAAACTCGGTGGTCGCTCACCCACATATTTTTCTTCGGCGAGAGTCTCGGCTGATTTGGTTACATCACTCACTTCAACCTCGTTCGCAATCGTGGTGTCACGAGAACCGTGCCGATATCGGCGAGCAAGTTCGTCAATACATAAACCGCAGCAATAATCAACGCGAGAAATTGAATTACCGGCAGATCTCGCGATCGCACCGCGTCAGCAAGCGCGCTACCAATGCCCGGAAAGTTAAACAGGCGCTCGACGATAATCACGCCGCCTGCCAAATATGCCAAGTTCAGCGCAATCACTTGAAACGCAGGGCCGACAGCATTTGGCATCGCGTGTCGCCACAACACCGTGCGTTCGTTCATGCCTTTTAGTCGGGCCATTTCGACATAATCACTTTCAAGAACTTCAACCATCGCTGCACGCATCACTCGGGCGACATATGGCGTGACTGCGATCAACAATGTCAGCACGGGCAGAATCAAACCTTTCATATCGCTCCACGGTGGTGCGCCAACTTCTAGATATGTCACCGCCGGCAACAATTGCCAGATCGTTGTCGAAAAAATAATCGTCAATATGGTGCCGACCACGAACTCGGGCATCGCCGCCAAAATCAATGAGACAAGTGACGAAGTGGTGTCAAACTTGCGGTCGCGACGCAAGGCTGCGTTAGCCCCCACCACAATCGACAACGGAATCGACCCGACAGCGGCGATTAGCAACAAGAAAAACGAAGCGCCAACGCGGGGCCCAATATATTCGCTGACCGAAGTCGACGTCGCATACGAAGTGCCGAGGTCGCCAGTCAAAACTCCTGAAAGCCAGTTGGTGTATTGCACCACAATCGGCTTGTCGAGGCCAAAGTCGGCACGCAACGCCTCGAGCGCTTCAGGTGTCGCCTCGCGACCGAGTATTGCTTCGGCTGGGTCAGACGGCAAGGCCTGCGTCACCGCAAAAATCAAGAGCGAAACGATGAAAAGTGTCAACAGCCCAAGGGCTATTCGCTTTAACACAAAACGCAGAATTGACGCTTTCACTTACCTCACCCTATTAAAGAAGCTGCCGTCCGCAGGTCGCGGACGGCAGCTCTAATTATTTTTGAATGTTTGAACTAACCCAACGAAATGTATTTGAATCCGTGTGCGTAGTAGTCCATATTCAACTGCGACGGACGAGCAACAACGCCCTTGATCTTTGACGAATATGCATCCGCGAAGTTGTTGAAGAACGGAATAATGTATCCGCCCTTGTCGAACTCTTCTTTTTGCATCTTGGCCACGATCTCGCGACGCTTCTTAGCATTCGCAGTGCCGGCTGCTTTCAAATAGTCGGCCCTGAAACTGCTACCAGCTGGTGGAAACTTCGTCTCTGGATAAATATCCATCGATGCTGCCGCCTGAGCAAGATACGTTCGGCCTGACCAATAGGTTGAGTAAAAGCCAGTGTTCATATACTGACCCTTCGCGCTCCAATATGTGCCGCCGTCAATTACTTTGGCGTCGATAATGACAACGCCACCAGTTTTCTTCGCCTGCTCAGCCAAAGTCTGAATCATCAACACCAAACCACCAGTGTCATCTGGTGCAGTCAATTCGACTCGCAACGGGTTGGCCTTTGAATAGCCAGACTTCTTCAACAAAGCAAGCGCAGCAGGAATGTCTTGATTGCGCTGCTTGTAGCCGTTGGCGTTGTAGTTGGCATCGATATAGCCGTATAGGTCATTGCCGATCTTGCCGTGGCCAGAAAGCACGCGGTTCAACATCTGCTTGCGGTCAACCAACAAGCGCATCGCTTGACGAACATTGTTGTCGTCAAATGGCTTGATATCGATCCGCATGCAGAACGCCAACCAAGCACCTGCCGAATTTTCAATGACGTTCAAATATTTCTTTGACTTGAGTGTCTTAAATTGCTCGAACGGAATGTCGACTGCGACGTCAATCTGTTTGGCGATCAACGCGTTTACCAACGCCGACTTGTCTGCGAAGTCAATGATTCGAACTTCATCGAGATAGACGTTCTTTGCGTCCCAGTATCCCTTAAAGCGTTTGTGCACGCTCTCACGACCCGGGGTGTAGCTCACGAGGCTAAATGCGCTCGTGCCGATCTGGGTCTTGCCGTCGTAGCCAGCCTTTGCAATCGCGTACGTATAAGAAGCCAAGACTGACAAGAAGTCGACGTTCGGCGCTTTGAGGTTGAACTCAACGGTCAACGAGTCGCGCTTCACCAAACCCGATGGGTCTAAGAAAGTTCGCAGCGGCTTTCCGGTTGTTCTTTGCGCTGGGTCAAGCAACCGTTTGAATGTTGCGATCACATCGTCTGCAGTCAGCGGTGTGCCGTCGTGAAACTTCACGCCCTTGCGCAACTTCACGGTCACCTTGGTTGGGCTGTTCTGCTTTGCCGACTCAGCCAAACCGTCTTTAGTTACTGGCACAAAATTTTGGTCGAAAGTCAACAGCGTCTCAAATGTCGACATCAACCGTGCTTGGTCGGCTTTAGCCACGATGTAGTTGGCATCGAACAAGTCATTCGCGCCACCCACGACACCGATCTTTAAGGTGCCGCCTTTTTTGCCAGGCACTGACGCCGCCCACGCATTAAGCGCGCTCGACGAGAAAATTCCCGCAGCAAGCGCCGCCGAACTTACGCCCTGAATAAAATGACGACGAGATAGCCCCGAAGTTTCAATCTCTTGCTGATCCACACTGCCCCCTGGTAGTTAGTTTTTGCCGCCGGTTATTGGCGGTTCAAGTAAAAGTAACACCTATATATGTGTCAGACAAATCACCAGTTGCTACTTTGCCCGTTATGAACAACAAACGCAATACCCTGCTGACAATCGGGCTAATCGGTCTCGGCAACCTCAGCAATCCGCTGGCTGTCAGCGCACTAACCAACGGCTACAAAATGGTCTTGCACAGCCTCGACAAAAACGAGGCGGCGAACCTCATCGCGCTCGACGCAATTTGGGTCGACACCCCCCGCCGAATTCGGCGCCAAGTCAGGCGAGATGTCAGTCGCCAAACTTTACGAACAAGCCGCCGGCACCCTCTTTGGCGACTAAGCGTGTTCTAAAAGTTTCTTAGCCGACTCTGAACGACGTCGAATTATAAGTTGCAACGGTCG
>JANRBC010000038.1:2707-7483 GCA_030727685.1 Ilumatobacteraceae bacterium | reverse complement strand
GACGATGTTGCGACGGGTGCTGAAGATGTTGCGAGCATTGCGTTGCGTGATGTCGAATTTTGCGTGCTCGACCTTGAAACGACCGGTGGGTCGAGCGAATTCGAGGCGATCACCGAAATCGGTGCGGTCAAATATCGCGGGGGTGAAGAGATTGGGCGGTTCGCGACACTTGTAAACCCGCTGCGCGCAATTCCTCCGTTTATAACTGTGTTGACTGGCATCACCGACACGATGGTGGCCGGCGCGCCGACGATTGACGAGACGTTGGGGCCGCTGCTTGAGTTCATTGGCGATTCGGTTTTGGTTGCGCACAACGCACGATTTGATGTTGGGTTTGTGAATGCGGCGCTCGTGCGCGCGGGGCGTGAGCGTTTGTCGAATCGTGTGCTTGACACTGTTGGGTTGGCGCGACGACTTGTTGGCGCCGATGTTGACAATTGCAAGCTTGCGACGCTTGCGGCGAGTTTGGGGTTGGCTCATCAGCCGAGCCACCGTGCGATTAATGACGTGTTGGCGACTGGTGATCTTTTGCATCACTTGATTGAGCGCGCGGCGGGGTTTGGTGTTTTTGATCTGGATGATTTTGCGGCGATGGCCAAGATCGGTCGACATCCGCAGGCGGCGAAATTGAAGTTGACGGTTGATTTGCCGCGCGGGCCCGGCGTTTATTTGTTTGTCGACGCGCAAGGCGATGTGCTTTATGTCGGCAAGGCGACAAATATTCGCGCGCGAGTGCGAAGTTATTTTGGCACGGGCGACACGCGACGCAAGATCGGTTCGCTGTTGAAGTTGATGGACGACGTGCATTATGTTGCGACGCCAGATTTGTTGACTGCCGAAGTGCTTGAGTTGCGAATGATTTCAAAATTGCGACCCCGCTATAACCATGCGGGCACGCGGTCGGCGAAATATTGTTATGTGCGGTTGACGCTTAGCGAAGTTTGGCCGCGGCTAGTTGTAACGAGTCGTGTGCCCGCCGGAGTCGCGAGTGCTTCAGTTGGCGCGGGTGGGCGATCGCGGGGCGCAAGTGCATCCCAAGATTTGTATCTCGGACCAATTTCGACGCGATCGATGGCGCGCGATGTGATTGATGCGATTCATTCTGTTGTGCCGCTGCGACAATGCACTGTGCGAATGGGGCGCAACTATCGCGCGCCCGAAGATGCGCCGGTGTGTTCGGCGGCGCAGTTGGGTGTGGCGTATTGTCCGTGTTCGGGCACGGCCGATGAGGCGGTTTATGCCGAGGCGGTGCGGCAAGTTGTGCGTGTGATGGCGGGCGATGCGCAAGATGTGATCGAGCAGTTGACCGCGAAGATGCGCAAGCATTCGCAGGCGCAACGCTTTGAAGAGGCGGGCGATGTGTTGACGCGAATTGATGCGCTTGAGACTGTTTTGCGGCGTGTGCAGACCGCGCGCGAATTGGTTGCGGCGGGCAGTTTTAGATTTGAGGCCAGCGAGATGGCAATTTCATATCAGATTGAGTGCGGCTTGTTGCGCGCGACGCATGTCGCCGGCGAAATGTTTCAGCCTGTTGCGCCCAAGTTGCCGCGCGATCTCAGCGAGTTTTTTGCGCCGCCAAGTTTGGGCGCCGCAGTCGATAGCCAGCAGGCGAGCGACGCGCCCGCAACAGTTAGCGCGATCGCAACGCACGCGATATCTGCCGAACTCATCGACGAAATTCTCTGCATCGCGCGCCACGCCCGCACAATTTCAACTTCACAACAACCCGTAAACGCCGCCTAACTCTGCAACATTCTTCATCTACAATTGTAGATATGAAAAAACAGAGATCGGCCGACCTGCTGATTACAGCCCGCAGGCAATCGGGTTTGACTCAGGCGCAAATGGCCAAAATCGCAAAGACGACACAGTCAGCGATTGCTGCATACGAAGCTGGTCGGCGCGAACCGACGGTGCCAGTTTTGCAGCGCATGCTCGAAGCAACCGGCCACAACTTGTTGATCGCATTCGAGGCAGACGAGAACGTTTATCGAATCGCTGATTTGGCTCGTGATATTCGCGAGACTCCGTCAAAAAATAGTCAGCGCCGTTTGCGTCTCGTGTTCGAGTTCTTGCGTGACATTAATGAATCACAGCAGCTGAGTTTGCGGTTCGCTGTTGAGCCAATGGCGACTGGCGACCGACGATTTGACGCACTATTGGCCGCCATCACCGAAGACTCATGCGTTCGTGGTGGCGTTGCGCCGCCGAGTTGGGTGTTTGCCAACAAGCGATTTTTAGATGAAGCCTGGTGGGTCAGCAACTTGAAGTCGGCGCGTGCGCAGGCCTTAGTTAACACGCCAGCGTCGTTTCGCCGTCGCGGTGTGATGATCGACCGACACGACCTAGTAGCAGTGTGATGACTGAGCGATTACTCGATCAAAAAACTCTTCGTCGTGCATTCGAATTGTTAGCAAAGAGTTTGAGACGACGCGGTGTCGTCGGTGAAGTTCATATTTTTGGTGGGGCAGCGATGGTGTTGGCATTCAATTCGCGCGAGTCAACTCGCGATGTCGATGCAGTTTTTGCGCCTGACACCCAAGTGCTTGACGCCGCACACGAGGTCGCTGTTGAAATGCGATTGCCAAAGTCGTGGCTGAATAATCAGGCTTCAAGTTATGTGTCTGGCGTGGCGGGGCGGGGTACGCCGGTGTTTGATCATCCAAATTTGCGTGTGATGGTTACGCCAATAGAGCATTTGTTAGCGATGAAGGTTCGTGCTGCTCGTGCGGTGCGAGACGCTGACGATGTTCGAGTTTTGTTGCGCGAGTTAAAACTCACCAAAGTCGCGCAAGTTAAGAAAATTGTAGAAAAATACTTTGCTGGTGAGCCACTGTCGGCGCGATCACTTGCGCTCATTGAAGAGGTTTTGGGTGAGTGATACGACAGGGCGTTGTGGGGGTGGCGTAAGGTTGAAGTTGAGGGCGTTGAACGCAACGTTCAGCGCGCAGGTCGAACAGAAAGTAACTGCAATGGAGGCGTCGTATGGGTGAGTGGGAGCAAGGTCTCGAAGCCGCACGCAAGCAAGGCATTATCGACGACTCGACACATGATCGTTTAGCGAAAATGTCGTTTGAGCGCCAGGCGACAGAGTCGAAGTTTCCGATGCGAATTGCGTTGATTGTTTTAGGTGCGATTTTGCTGGTTTCGGCAGGGTTTGCAATCTTCGTGCGCATTCTCGGCGATGACCCATCGCAAGTTTTTGTAGCCGCAATAATTGCGCTAGTCGCACTCGTGTTCGAAATAATCGCGCGCGTCGTCTTGCGGGCGAAACCAATCAATTTTCTGGCTGGCATCATCGGCTCGTTCGCAGGTGTGCCGCTTGGTTTTGCGGTCGCATTGTTTTTGCCGGGTGACCCAGAAGTTGGCTCTGGCGCCGTCGGCGCATTTGTCGCCGCCGTGTGGTCGTGGTTATGGTTTCGTCGCACCAAGAGTGGCGTGGCAATTGCCGCGGTCGTGCTCGAACTTGCTTTGTTAGTGATGTTGCTTGGCGAATCGAGCAACTTCTCGATCGAAACAACAGGCGTCGTGTTATGTGTGCTCGGTGTTGTCGTTGCTTTAGCGTCGATTATCGGTCGATTAAAACCGAGTTTGCCACCACTCGTCGCATCGTTGATCGTCGTTGGGTGGGGGTGCATCGCGCAAAATACTTATGGCGGCGATGTCATCGCGGTTATCGGCATCGCAATTTCAGCGATTTTGTTTTTAGTCGCTTATCGACGTAGCCAAGCGTTGATGTCTGCAGCAACCGCAGTGTCAACTGGTATGTGGGCAGTTGTGTTAACCGTCGCATTAACCGAAGGTTCGTTGGTGCCGTTGGTTGTTGCGGCGGCACTCGGCGCGGCGATGATCGCGTGGGGCGCAAAACTGACGCGTAAATGATTCACGTGACCGGTAAATAAATAATGACTAACTGGCGCGAACTAAGTGCGCGAGCATCACTTGCGTCGCACCGTTTAATTGGTTGGGTCTACTGGGACCAAGACGCGATCGCGCGATACACGGCGCTCGGTGTGCCAAATGGTTTGGGTTATTACATTGCGTCACGCGCGGCGCCACTTGCGTCGTCGGGTAATGACGCCGTCGTTGCGGCGTTCTATTCGATTCGAAAAGAATTTATTGACTTGTGTTTAGACGAGGCACGCAAACACACAACTTTCGAAGATGCATATCGCGTGCGCAACGAAGCAGTCGCGCGCGGCTTGCGCGAGTATGCGCCTGAGATAGTTGCGCCGCTTGGCGATTTGGCGCCGAACTTGTGGCATGCTGCAGACTCGCTGCCGCTCGCTCGTCGGCCGCTATGTGCCGCACATCGCAGTTGGCCACGTTGTCAAGATGATGCGGCGTTGTCGGCGTGGTTGGCAGTGAATTGCATTCGCGAATGGCGTGGCGACACACACTTTGAGTTGCTGGCTAGCCACAAAATTTCTGGAGTGCAGGCGGGTTTGTTGCATGATGCGTTTCTTGGTTATCCGGGTGATTGGATTCCGCGCAGTCGCGGTGCTGATGATGCGCAACTCGAACAAGCGTGGGCCGCACTCGACGCGCGCGGGTTCGTTGCTGATGGTCGCATCAACGCGGCGGGCCTTGCGTTTCGCGAACAGATCGAAGACAAGACAAACGAATTGTGCGAAAAGGCGTGGCGTCACCTCGGCGAAGATCTGACGCTTAAATTTGTCGAACTAATTGAGCCTGTCGGCCACAAGTTCTTGGCGCGAATTGATGCCACGGCCGGCGAAAACTGGATGCCCGCCGCCCGCGACTCGCGCCGCAAAT
>JANRBC010000038.1:0-2607 GCA_030727685.1 Ilumatobacteraceae bacterium | reverse complement strand
TCGTCGAAACCATATTCGCTATATTCGCGACCAACACCAGATTGCTTGTAGCCACCGAGTGGGGCGTTGACATTGAACGCGCCGCCGTTGACAGCAACCTGACCAGTGCGAATTCGGCGAGCGATTGCGATGCCTTTTTCTTTAGTTGACGCCCAAACGCCGCCCGACAAACCGTAAACCGTGTCGTTGGCGATGTTGACCGCATCGTCTTCGTTTTCGTAGGCGATGATACTCAACACTGGACCAAAGATTTCTTCTTGGGCAATCGTCATCGAATTTTTCACGTTCGAAAACACAGTCGGCTTGACGTAATAACCCTTGCCACAACCCTCAGGCACACCAACACCACCGACGAGCAACTTCGCGCCTTCGTCGATGCCTTTTTGAATGTAGCCATTGACGCGGTCGCGTTGCGCTGCTGACGCTAGTGGCCCGAGTGCAGTTGTCTGCTCGAACGGATCGCCAACTTTCATCGCACTTGCCGCTTCAGCAGCCAGTGTCTCAGCTTCGGCGAGACGTGACTTTGGCACGAGCATTCTTGTCATTGCGAGGCAGGTTTGTCCGCTATTCAAAAATGCGTCACCAACACCGCGCTTGACAGCCTTAGCGAAAGTCTCAGTGTCGAGATCTTCACAAATAATGTTTGCTGACTTGCCGCCAAGTTCGAGGTGAACTTTTTTGACAGTGTCGGCGGCAACTTGTGTGACGCGACGACCCGCACGGGTCGAGCCAGTGAACGAAATCATGTCGATTTCTTTGTGCGCGGCCATTGCTTCGCCGACAACCGGCCCGGTGCCAGTGACAAGGTTGAACACGCCTGCAGGCAAACCGATTTCGTCGATGATCTCAGCAAGGATAAATGCGTCGATCGGTGCAATTTCGCTTGGCTTGAGAACGATCGTGCAACCTGCTGCCATTGCGAATGCAACTTTGGCGACGATTTGGTGCAACGGGTAGTTCCACGGGGTGATGCAACCGACGACGCCGATTGGTTCGCGCACGACAAGTGAGTTGCCGAGTTCGTGTTGATATTCGAATTTTTCGGCGACGATCGCGGCCTGCTTGAACGAGTTGATTGGCAAACCAACTTGAATCATCTGGCTGAGAAATTTCGTCATGCCGGTCTCGCGTGAAATTGCAGTTGCGAGTTCGTCCATGCGGGCGGCGATGCCGTCGCCGATGCGATTCATATATTTGGCGCGCTCTTGCACGTCGAGTGCGGCCCAGCCGATAAATGCGGCGCGTGCGGCTTGCGCTGCGGCATCGACATCTTTGGCATTGCACGACGGAATTGACGCCATGGCTTCTTCGTTAGTTGAGTCGAAAACTTCGAGGGCTTTGTCGGTGCCCTGAGGCGCGATCCACTTGCCGTTGATGTAAATCTTGTCGTACTTTTGCATGACCGTCGCCTTTGCTGTTTGTTGTAGTTCGTGTGATTGCTTAACTGAACACAGGCTAGTGCGACTAGTTTTGAGGTATGCAAGCCAAGCAATTGACGCCCGCAATCGGTGCAGTTGTGTCGGATATTGACCTTTGCAAACCGTTGACTTCTGCGCAGAGTTCTGAAGTGTTGGCGTTGCTCGTAAAACACCATGTGCTGTTTTTTGAAAACCAGCCGGTGACCCCGAGTCAACATCGCGACGTTGCGGCGAATTTCGGGGCGTTGCATGTGCACCCGGTTTATCCGCATGACCCAGAAGTCGAAGAGATCATCGTGCTTGATACGAATACGAAGAACCCGCCCGATAGCGACACGTGGCATACCGATGTGCCGTTTATTGAAGAGCCGCCGATGGGTGCGCTTTTGTCGGCGAGAGTGTTGCCGCCGACCGGTGGCGACACAATGTGGACGAGTTGCATCGCGGCATACGACGCGCTTGATGACGAATATAAATCGCTGATCGAAAATTTGACCGCCGAACACGACATCGCTGCGGCGTTTACTGATGATCGCTACGGCACTACGCCCGAGGCGCGAGCGCAACTCGCTGCTGCGCGCGAGAAGAATCCGCCGATGGTTCACCCGGTTGTGCGCACGCATCCGGTTAGTGGCAAGCGCGGCATTTACGTGAACCATTCGTTTACGACGCGGATAATTGAGCTCGAACCCAAAAAAGGCGCCGAGGTTCTAAATTTTCTGACTTCGCATGTTGCGCGACCTGAGTTCACTGTGCGCTGGAAGTGGAAGCCGTACGACTTGGCATTTTGGGATAATCGACTGACGCAGCATTATGCGTTCGCAGATTATTTGCCGCATCGTCGCGTGATGCACCGCGCCACAATTCTCGGCGACAAACCTTTTCGCTAATTCACCCCGCGGTTATTTCGCCTGGTCGATTTCTTCTATCTCGACGATCACTGCATCTTTGGCTCGCTCGCGATGTTCGGCTAACTCTTCTGGTGTCAACTCACGCCACTTCGCCGGGTCAAAGTTTTCAAATATTTCGAGATATTCGGCGTCGGTCAATTGCTTTTTACTTTTCTGTTTTGTCATATTGTCACCGTAGGTTTTTCGGGTTGAGTTTCATTGCGTGAAAAATTCGCAAGTGCTCGGTTGACATCGCACAGCCAACTTCGATCAGATTTCCGGCGCGATCAGAGCCGATA
>JANRBC010000037.1 GCA_030727685.1 Ilumatobacteraceae bacterium | reverse complement strand
TTGCACGCACTCCGAGAACGTCAAAAACCTGATCGATTGTCATCGCTTTGATCAGACTGCGCGCGCGCACTCGCGCTGCGGTTCTGGGTGGTGGACCGTTGCGAAGTTCTTGGGCGCCCATTAAATATGCATTACGAAATGTTGCTGACTCAGATTGATAGCCGAGTTGCTCGAACGCGTCGGCTTGAAGACCTCGTGCTCGCTGATTTGTCGGCTCAGCAAAGACCGCATGATTGACGAGTTCGACTACCCAGCGATATTCGCCGGTGTCAAACGACTTTTGTGCGCTGTCAAGCAAAGCGTCGATGCCTCCGGCGAGTTCGAGGTATTTGGCACCCGCCCGAGTCGGTGAAAGTTTGTTCAAGTTGGCGGGGTTGCCGTCATACCAGCTCAAATAGCGCTGATAAACCGCCTTGATGTTGTGCACGAGATCGCCATAAAAACCTCGGGTGTGCTCATGGGCTAGAAACTCATCTGGCAAGACCAACATTTCGGCTATTTCTAGGGCTGTCATTCCGTGATTGGCATGTCGCATCGTTTGGTCGTGAATCCAGCGATAGAGATCGCGCTGCAAAGTCAAAAAGTCGCGCACATCTTGACGACCCCAGCGAGGCCAATTATGCGAGGTGAACATCACGTCAGTTTTGTCGGCGAAAAGTTCAATGCTCTCGTTTATGTACTTCGACCAGTTCAGCGCATTACGCACGAGCGCGCCACGGATCGGCACCAAATTATGCATGGTGTGCGAGCAATTTTCTGCCATACATAGCCATCCAAAATCTGGGAAGAAAAAGTTCATCTCGGCCGGAGCCTCAGTTTCAGGTGTGAGCTGAAACACAATTCGCACTCCGTCAACCACAAGTTCTTCACCCGTGTGCGTGATATCGCGTGTCGGAGCCAACAACGAAGGTGCTGCAGTTGGGGTCGAATTGCCAAGCCCGCAATCGACATGACCTTGCGGCCCCGGTGGCAACAGCGGACCAAATTGATATGTCGCTCGGCGACTCATCGCCACACCAGCAATCACGTTTTCGGCGATTGCCTCGTGCAAGAAACCAACCGGCGCAATTATCTGACACCTGCCAGATTCGACATCGGCCTTTGTCGTAACGCCAAGAACACCGCCGAAGTGATCAGCATGTGAATGCGTGTAAATCACAGCGCTGACCGGACGTCGCTCAACATGTTGTGACAACAGTTCGAGACTTGCACGTGCAGTGCTGTCTGCGGTCAGCGGATCAATTACTACCCAGCCAGTTGCCCCCCTGATGAAAGTTATATTTGAAATGTCATAGCCACGCACTTGCCAAACATTTGGTGCAACTTCGAATAGTCCGTGATGTGCATTAAGTGTGGCATGGCGCCACAGATGCGGATTGACAGTTTCTGGACACTCTCGCCCATCGCGCAAAAACTCGTACGAGGCGGTGTCAATAACTTTGCGACCTCTCTCGTCGGTGATTGTTGGCTCGGTGCGCGCAGCGATAAAACCGCGGCGCACACGTTCTAGATCTTGCGGGTCAAATTGACGATCATTTGTTGAAGAGTTTTTTGTGCGCGTAATCGCAGACGCTTGTTTAGGTTTCACTTTTTAGAACTCACTTAGCTATGCACCATCGGGAGGAAAATTCGTGCCTCGGGCAATCGGAAAATATTTGTGATGAAATTGACCCGTAATTTCGAAGATCGCGGTGCCCGTTGCGCCGTCAGAGGTTTTTACCTGCATCTCGCTTAACCCACCACCAAGAACATTGTCTGCACGATTTGCGATTTGGCTATAGCGCTGCGCCCAGCGACCAGTGGCTTCAACTGAAATTTTGCGACCGCCCTGCAATGTAAACACAACCGTGCCGGCCAATCCGACGACGTCATCACCAAACTTTTCATACGAAACTGGCTGACCTGAACTGTTCAACCAATGAAGATCATGCTGAAAATCGATTACGGGTATCGGCTCGCTGCCATTGCTTGGCGCAAAGCAACCGTCGGTGTACACACGTGCACCGTTCGGGTACTCCCAATGCCAAACACTCAGCATGCCTTCTTCGAGTTGAATCGGCATCCACATCCACAACGGGCAACGTGCATGGGCTCGAACACCCCACGAATGGTCACGCTGACCCCACCAATTGTTGATTTGAAATGTCTTGTCTTGAAACGTATACGAGCCGTTATAGATGCCGCTTTGAAACATGTGCGACTGATCCCAAATGATTTCGTACTTTGCCTTCATCGTGCCACGACGCAATTGGTATGGCGCGGTGCGCGCGGTGAACGTGAGATCAAAGCTGACTGGAGTTTGCGCACTTGGTGCGGCAACCAAACGAATCTTTTTGAGCGGTTCAACAACATCGATTGTGATTGGCCCGACTTGAAAGTCGTCTTGATCGCCGTCGACTTTACGCACATGTCTAGCCATAATCGGCGACTCGCCTACTCGACCGAGTTGCAACGAATCCATTTCTTGACGGGATGGAAAGTGTGCGAGTGTCAAGATCAAGACATCGCCAGGCTTCTCACGCTCATGCATGATGAAAAACAAACTCTCTCGCCAATCTTGGTGAAAATGCAAAACATTCGGAAAAGGCTCGGGTATCTGATGAGCAAATCTTTCGTCTAGCGCGGTGAATTTAGCCATGGTCGAGTCTCATCTATCTAGGCGAATAGTTTTTCTGTTTCAAGGTCAAGCATCTGCTGTCCGTGGCGATTGGCCATCACGGCAAACATGGCGTCACCGCGATCAGTTTGTTTGACAAGCATCGATGCGACGATAGCCATGATGTAGCCAGATGTGCCAAGCAGACGATATTGCGCCCAAATTTCGTTATTCGACACGGCAATTTTTTGGGCTTTCAACCGCTCGCAATAACTCTGAACCAACATTTGTTCATAATCACGCCGGCCGTCGACCGTGAAACTTGCACCGATGAAATAGCCCAAGTCGCTTGCACCTGGCATCGCGCCCACCGTCTGCCAGTCGACAACCTTGACCCCAATTTTGTCGCCTTGCGGTGTGAATAATAGGTTGTCGAGTCGAAAATCGCGGTGAGCAACGGTGAGCAAAGTCGGAAACGCCGCGTAGTACCGATCAATTTTTGAGACGAGTCTTTGCCCAAGACTGATTATTTCGCTGCTGACTTTGTCAGAAAAACGTTCGGCAAAGCCCGAGAATACCGAGCGCAATAACTGGCCTGTACCTGTTGCGACATTGACCGAGTGCTTTGGTAACCAAACTATTTGTTCGAGTTTTTCAGACCCCCACATTGGCGCGTGCAAATTAACTAACTGGGTTATCGCTGCATCTGCTTGTTCGACCGTGGCACCAGTGATCTGATCGCCCTGGTTTGCATCTTTAATGTCTTCGAGCACGAGCACAAAGTCATCAGACGGTGCGTCATACCAAACGTGAAAACATTTTGGAGTGTCGACTTTTAAGTCATTTCGAAGAGTCGAATAAAAACTGGTTTCAAGCTCGTAGCAACGAGTTGTACGAGAAGCACTGCGACTGTTTTCGTTTTGTGATGGCACCTTGACGACGACACTTTCGATTTTTTCACCAGACTCTTGCGAAAATTCGACGCGATAACTTTCGGCCATCTGTCCAGTGCCGATCGGCAAAATTGAATTGATCCGGAGTTTGGCGACACCAGAAATCGGCGCGAGGGCCTTTGATAAGTATTCGCTGCTTATCCCTTTGTGAGAAGAGATATCGCCCATCGTTAAAACCTTAGGATAAAGCGATGATTTCTTTCAAAGTTGTGGCGCTAGCTGAACACCCACACCATTGGCAGACTGCCGCCGAGTGGTCTTTTGCGGCATGGCACCACGAGTTTCCGAGCGACACCGTGCAGACATACCTTGATCAATACAAACTTGCTGCCAGCAAACCTGACACGTTGATTGAGATTTATGCAGCCCTTGACGATAACGACAACTTGCTCGGTGTTGCCACACTTGTTGACGATGACGAGTTGCCTGATGCACCAGAACCTGGCCCGTGGTTGGCGGCAGTCTTTGTCACGCCAGACGCACGTAAACACGGTGCGGGGTCGGCGCTAGTTGAACACGTGATTTCTCGGGCTCGCACGCTCGGACATAAGCGATTGTTTCTCTATACAGAGCACGCGCAAGATTGGTATCTCGACAAAGGCTGGAGCAAAGTACGTGACACCGTGTTTCTAGGTTTGCATCACACTGTGATGCAACTCGATCTAGTTATTTAGCTATTTGCTTCGCGGTTTGCTTAGTTGCCGCTGACAAATGCCCATCGCGCTTCAACAGTTACCGATACTTCTTGCGTGCCGAGATCTACGACTGTCTTAGACGATTCGCCAACCGCGAGATCGGCGCGCAGCCATGACTGTGGTGTCGCACCAGAAGTCGAAAACTCGCGCACCGAAATGACATTGCCGAGATCTACACCAAGCAAGTCGGCGTAGTCTTCGGCTTTTTTCTTCGCAAGTTTTATCGCGCTCTCCCGAGCCTGTTCGGCTGCGTCTTTTGAGTCGATCAAAATTGGCGCGAGAGTGTCGATCGATAAGTCTGTGCCGACGCTTGCAACAACTGCATCAACTACCTCGCCAGCGCTAGCTGTATCGCGCAAAGTAACCGCAAACGATTGTGTTGCACGAAAGCCGATTAAATTTTGCTTGCCATCTTGAGAATATGAATATTCGGGATAAATACTGACGCTCTGAGTGGCAATGTCGTCTTTGTCGATATCTGATTCGCCGAGGGCTTCTCGAGCTTGACTAGCCAGCCCAGTTGCGCGCTCGAGCGCACCGCTTGATGTCGAATTAATGGCGAAAACCGAGAAATTGAATTGCACCGCATCTGGAACAACCTTGATCGAACCTGTGGCCTCTACTGTGACACCAGTTTCGATCGGCTGCGTTACGTCCCAAGTGTTTTCTTCGCCGAGACTAAAACCGCAACTTGCAATTAGCGAACACGCCCCGATTAAGCCGATTGCTCTTTTAATGTTTGTCATTGCTTAATTTTACTTTTTTGCAAGTCGCTTGGCGACGAGTTCTATCTTCGTATCAGGCGCAACTACTGCAACACGAACATTATTTGCACCACCTGCACCATAAAAATCACCCGGGCTGACAAGCGCGCCACCTTCAGCAGCGAGTTTTTCGGCAAATGCCCAGCCATCTTTGGCGTCGAACCAGAGATAAAAACCGCCCTTTGGCAGATCGACCTTGAACCCCGACCACTTTGACAACACTGTTGCGAGCCGTTCTAGACGATGCAAATAAACATCGCGTTGCACGGCGACATGTGCATCGTCATTTAGAGCAACAACTGCAGCAGCCTGGGTTGGCCCGGGTACAAGCATGCCGACATGCTTGCGAACCTCTTTTAGATAGTTGACGATTTCTTTATCACCCGCATAGAAACCGACACGCACACCCGCCAAGTTTGACCTTTTAGATAGCGAATGCAACGCGATGACACCGTCGATACCGTGCTGCAAAATCGACTCTGGTTGGCGTGACCATGTGAACTCGACGTAACACTCGTCGCTAAAGACAGGCACATTATTTTTGCGACCCCATTCGGCTACAGATTTCAGGTCGTCAAGATCACCAGTCGGGTTGTTTGGTGAATTCGTCCAAATCATCAGCGCTCGTTTGATGTCGCTTGCCGAAATCTTGGCAACATCAAGTCCGCCCGTCGGTGTCATTGGCACTGCAACTGGTCGGCAACCCGCCAAGATTGCACCCATCTCATATGTCGGGTACGAAACAGCCGGGAACAAAACTGTGTCACGATCTGGAGTTCGCAATTTCATATATTGCGGCGTTGTAGCAACGAACTCTTTGCTGCCAATGCAAGCGGCAATCTGCGAGGTCGGAATAGAAATCGCAAACTTGCGTTGTATCCACGACTGCGCAGCGTTGCGCAACGCTTCTGTGCCGATGCTCGGCGGGTAGCCACGCTCGCTATTTGAAGCCGACAGCGCTGCTATAACTGCAGGTGACGGCGCGTCACACGGCGTGCCAATCGAGAGATCGACTAGTCCGCCATCGAATTTGTCGGCAAGTGATTTGAACTTGTCGAGCCTGTCGTATGGATACGGCGGCGGAACGAAACCCTGTGTCATTTGTTGACCACGAATTCACTCAATCGCCCGGCACTTGCATCGGCAAGACGAGCACGTACGCGCATGCCGCTTTCTTCGTTTGCTGTCGACACAACTTCACCCTCTCGATGCACGGTGGCGACAATATCGCCTCTGTCATACGGTATTAGTAATTCAATCACGGTAGTCAAAGCCCGCATTCGATCGCCGATCGCGAGAAGCAAATCGTTTAATCCATCACCAGTCATTGCCGAAAACGAAACGGCGCCCTGATGCTCGTATACGAGTCGCTTTGCCTCATCTGGGTCGAGATCAGATTTGTTGATGACCAATAGTTCGGGCACATTGTCGGCGCCAATTTCTGCGAGCACTTCGCGCACTGCGGCGATTTGTCCGTTTGGGTCGACAGCAGACGCATCAACAACATGCAAGAGCAAGTCGCTGTTGACTGCGACTTCGAGAGTGCTCTTGAAAGCCTCGATCAAACCGTGCGGCAACCGACGAACAAAACCGACAGTGTCAGAAAGCAAAACTGGCTCACCGCCCGGCAATGCGAGTCGCCGAGTTGTCGGGTCGAGTGTGGCAAAGAGTCGGTTTTCGACCAACACACCGGCACTTGTCAAGCGGTTGAGCAACGAAGACTTGCCGGCATTTGTGTAGCCAACGATCGCGACCGAACCAAGACCGCTGCGCTCGCGGCCTTTTCTTTGTTCTTGACGAGTTTTTTGCAAATTGTCGAGCTCGCGGTCGAGACGACTTATTCGCTCACCAATGCGGCGACGATCAACTTCAAGTTTTGTTTCGCCAGGGCCTCGCGTGCCGATGCCGCCCGCCTGCTGTGACAAACCCGCCTTTGCGCCACGGCGAATGCGCGGCAAGCGATAACGCAACAATGCCAACTCGACCTGTGCTTTACCTTCGAGTGTGTGCGCATTTTGCGCGAAGATATCTAAAATTACGGCAGTTCGATCGAGCGCCGTTCGTCCCAAAAGTTTTTCTAAATTAAATTGCTGGCCTGGTGAAAGTTCGTTATCGAACACAACAGTGTCAGAGTCAAGAGCCAAACAAAGTTCTTTAAGTTCTTCGGCTTTGCCCTTGCCGATGTAAAACGCACTGTCGGGTGCGTCTCGGCGCTGAGTGATGCGAGCAACTTCATCAGCGCCGGCTGTATCAATTAGTTGTGCGAGTTCATCTAAAGATTCTTGAGTTTCGTCGTCGGTGCGATCTGGCAAAGTGACGGCGACCAAAATGATTCGCTCGCGAATGCCACGCGAGATAAGTGTTGATCCGAGCGCCTCTTGGTAAGGCGTATTCACAGTTGAGTCACAGTGCTAACTCAAGATTGTGGCGCGAAGCAAAGTGAGCGGGCCCGATCAAAGTGACACGACCTGGCTGAGGATGATTTAATCGAACGCTCGCATCGCCCCCTGGCTGATGAACAAGCACATCTCGAACCGACGCCGGAACGAGCCCCCATTTGCTTGCGGCCCATGCACTCGCACACGCACCTGTGCCACATGCCTGAGTGATGCCGGCACCGCGCTCGTGAACACGCATCGTTATCGCGTGACTCTCAGGACCTGGTTCAATGATTT
>JANRBC010000036.1 GCA_030727685.1 Ilumatobacteraceae bacterium | reverse complement strand
CTCGCCCGCTCGCACTCGGTTTAATCTCTTGGATGCTCATCGCCACGCTCTCAGCTATTGGCGTGGGGATTCTTAATATTTCTTAACAATCAATAAATTCGAGCTGACCAGATTTAACATCGTAAATCGCGCCTGCAACCTTCAAAGTCTTGGGCAAAATTTCATAGCCGCGAATACTGACGACATCGGCCGCAAGCGCGGCACGCTGATCTGTCACCATTTTGAATTGAACGCCACGAGTGTCAACGCCGTGCTTAGTTTCAATGCTGCGATGAATCGATTCTTCGTCTCCGCTCGCCATTCGGCAATCGGTATGAGGCATAACCAAGACCCTCTCTACGCCAAGAAGATAGGTTGCCAGCACCAGAGTTCGAAGCATGTCATCAGTGACTCGCGCCCCTGCATTTCGCAGAATCTTGGCATCGCCTGATTTCATGCCGACCACTGCCAGCGGGTTGATTCGTGAGTCCATACAGGTGACGATCGCCAAACCCCGACGCGCTGTGCCCGTTAAGTGCTCGTCTTCGAAATTCGCGACGAACTGTGAATTTGACTTCATAATGTCGGCAAAGTCTTCATTTTGAAACTTATTCATAACCCGAAACACTACTCGCCGAGACAAACCGCACCCACTAGATTCTGAAGGTGCTGAAAAACCAAAGAGCAACTGGCACAGCACTCGTCATGATGTCAAGTCTTGGTTTTTCAATCGGACCAACTCTGGCAAAGTATGCATACGACGCGGGCACAAACGCTCTCGGCGTTATGACAATTCGTTTTACAATTGCCAGTTTGTTCATGCTGATAATTCGCCAAATAGTGACACGCGGCGAATCGATGCCGTCGTTACCGCTGCTTCTTGAAATGTTTGCTGTTGGAGCGATTGGCATAACAATTGTTTCGTTCACTTATTTCTTGGCAATCGAAGATATGGACACCGGTTTGGCGATCGTTATCTGGTATTGCAATCCGCTCGTCGTGGTGTTCATCTCATGGATCATTTACAAAAAGAGACCGACGCGCAATATCGTCATCTCACTTTTCTTTTCGATCACAGGCATTGCAATAACAACGGGCCAGGTCAAGAGTGGCTCAAGTGGCGCGATCACATTGATCTTTGTTTCTGCATTTCTGTTTGCTTTCTATCTACTTGGTTTGTCACGAACACTCAAAAAAACTGACCTGCTAACTGGTGTCACGTTTATCAACATCGGCGCAATGCTCGGCTATTGGTTAATTTGTGCGACTTTGCCGTTTGATTTAACGGTTGAGTTTCCGACAAACGCAAAAAGTTGGCTCTACATCAGCGCCTTTGCGCTATTTGGCACCGTGGTGCCGTTCATGTTTTCATTTGCCGGTATGAACCGCGTTGGCCCCAGCATGCTCTCGGTGATTACAACCATTGAGCCAGTATTGGCCATCATGATGGGCATTATTTTTCTCAGCGAACCAATTACAACGCCGCGTGTTGTTGGTGCGATCTTCGTCATCGGTGCTTTGATTGCGCTAACGACACTTGAGAGCCGCGATGAAGCAGCCCTCAAGCGCCTCTAACTAGTTTCAATTGTTTAGTGCCGCTTTTTGCTCTGCCGATAAAGCCTTAATAAACCCTGGCTTCAACGCTTTTTCTTGAACCGGAGTTAATGCGGCTAACTTTTCGACGCTGAAACCCGCTGCGGCTTTCGGCTTCAGCCCCGCCACCTGCTTGGGTTTCAAATTTGCAATCGCCTCTGCTGGTAGTGCCGCGACTTGATCTGCTTTCAAACCTGCGATGGCAGTTGGCGGCAACGCGCTAACTTGCTGAGGAGTCATAACCGAAATCAATTCCACTGACATTGCGCCAACTTGATTAGATTTCATTGCCGAAAATGCAGCAGGAGGCATTGCTTCAAACTGCTCAGTGTTTAATTTGCTCAATGACGACGCGGGC
This sequence comes from Ilumatobacteraceae bacterium, assembly GCA_030727685.1. GTDB lineage: Bacteria > Actinomycetota > Acidimicrobiia > Acidimicrobiales > Ilumatobacteraceae > BACL27. The sequence continues at coordinate 5,798 of JANRBC010000036.1, read as the reverse complement.
ATCGCCGCCAGTTGGTCTGGCTTAATTGCAGCAAGCACCCCCACCGGTAATGCGCCAACTTGGCTCGGCTTCATTTTGGTTAGTGCACTTGGAGACAACGCTTTGAATTGACCGGGCTTCAGCGCCGAGAAAACTTGGGGAGATAGTTTCGCTGCATCAGTTGGCTTGAAGTTAGCAAACGCCGATGCTGGCACTTTGTCGACATTCCAGCCGGTCAAAGCATTTGCAAGCGCAGTTGGGCTAAAAATGTTTACTGGCGCAGAATTTGCTGCCGGGTTCAAAGCCTGCTTTGGCAATGCATCGCGTTGCTCGGGGCTCATCGCCGCAATTACTTCTGCGGTCAGTGCCTTAAATTGACTTGGCGAAATTACTGCCAGCGCACCCAACGGCATCGCTTCCATCTGTGTTGGAGTAAAAACTTTGATCGCGTTCGGCGGAATCACTTTGAACTGATTCTGCTGCATTCCAGAGATTGCATCTGGTGGTAGTGCAGCAAATTGCGCGGCCTTGAAGCCGATCATCACTTTGGGCGACAACGCTGCGAACTGATCTTCTTGCAAACCAGTTATCGCCGTCGGCGACAAAACTTTGAACTGATCTAGTTTTATTCCTGACAGTGCAGACGGCTGCAAAGCGGCCATCTGATCTGGCTTCAAACCAGTGATCGCTAGCGGTGGTAGCGCCGCCATTCGTGTCGGGTCAAACCCTGCCATCGCACTTGGTGAAAGTTGCGCCAACTGATCTGGCTTGAATCCTTGCATCGCTTCGGGTGGCAACGCACGCAACTGCGCGGTGTTCATGCCAGCCATTGCTGCCGGGTTCAAATTATTGATTTGATTTCGATCAAAACCTGACATAGCCATCGGCGGTAATGCCCCAAATTGGGATGGTTGAAAATTTCGAAGTGCACCTGCGCCAAGAAGCCGCGCATCATCGGGTCTAAAGCCAACAAAATTATCTGGTCGCAAATTCGCCATGTCTGAACCACTCAAGGCATTCGGGTTTTGAATTAATCCACCTGGCCCAAAATTTATTCCTGGCCCAACATTGCACGGCGGCAACGGCGGCGGACCGCAAGAGGCCACAACTCCGTTATTTGGTAAACCCAAAATCGGTGCGTTAAGACTTGGCGAACCGCCACTTGTCGTGCCACCACTTGAACCACCGCCACCAATGACTGCTACCGGCGGCAGCGACGCCGTGAATTGAAACTGCCCTGCAGTCACTGCACTCGCAGTTGGGTTTCCTGCGCCGTCGGCGAATGCTCCGCTATCGATCAACAGAAAATATGTCGTCGATGGGGTGAGGTTTGCTGCGGGGTCAATAATGATTCGCAAACCGCCATCGCTTGCCGTGACGCTGTCAGAAGGCAAAGTAAATGTCTCAACTGGTGTGGCACAGTCGGCGTCACCCGTGCACAAGCGAATAGTTTTAGTCGCCACAGTTGTGACTGCTTCGCTAAATGCCAATTCGATATTGCGATTCGAAACAAAATTCGTCATGTTGTTTATCGGATCAGATTGATTCGGCAAAAATACTGGCGCGACAGTGTCGGGGCTTGCCTCGAATCGCCATGCAGTCGTGCTCGAAAGTGCCGCCGTGGTGTTGCCCGCCAAGTCAGCAAATGCGCCGGCTTCGTAAGTCACAAAGTAAGTAGTCGGTGGGTCAGTTATCAGATCAACGGTCGATGCTTTACCCGCTCGACTAATCGTGACGATCGCACCAGAGTTTTCTTCGAACTGCGTGACCTCAACATTGCTGTCGGTGCCGAGCGTGATCGTTTCGTAAACACCGCCTGACAGCGAGTTAATGAATATCTTCTTGCCAGCAACCACCGTCATGTTTTCGGCAAAAATCAGATTGAGTGCCTGCGTTGCTTGCACACCGACGGCGTTCGGAAACGGCATCAAACTTTGCGGTGTCGGTGCGGTGTTGTCGATTTTAATGTTCTTGTTTAAATTCAACGAGCCAGTTGAACCAGAACTTGGCACGGGCGAAGAACTTGTAACCCCCGACATGGTTGCGCCGGTCGGCAGGTTGAATCTAACGACATTCAACTTTTGCTCAGATTGTGTCAATGTCGAATCACTCGCACCAATTGCATATGTGAATGTCAAAGTTCTAGTGCCAGAACCACTTGAATATGTCGCAACTGCCCCGCTACCTGCATTGAGCAACAGCTCTGGCACGCCTTGCACAACAACAGGTTGATTGAATCGCACCTGAATCGTCGGCGAAGTGCCACCACCTGAGCGATACGAGCCATTTGCAGTTGGCGAAGTGATATCGGCAACAATCGCTGAACCAGCGGCCGTCGTGAAGTTCCAAGAAGTTGCGTTGCCAAAGCCTGCAAAGCTGAGCGCTCGACCGTCACGTATCGCCCCAGAGTCAAGTCGCACATGCATTGCTGTATTGCCTGGAAGAATCGCAGTCGGATTAATCGTCGTTGTGAACGGTGAAGCACCAGAGAATGCCACTCTCGAACTGTCGAGTGTGGGTATTGCCTCAATTAAGCGGAGCCCAGTCGCGCCCGCGGCGGCCGCACTGCTGCCAAGATTTGTTACACCAGCAACATTCGACGCACTCGACGCCGCAGCCTTGGTCAAATCGATTGAAAATGTATTTGCGTCTGCCGAAATGACCACAAACGCACCGTTGCTTTCTTTTTGCGTCATACCATCAACAAGCACGACATCACCTATTAAAAACCCGTGCAGGCTTGAAGTGAGAGTTGCAATATTGCTAGAAATTGCGATGTTGCTGATCGTCTTGGCCGAATCTACGTCTTCGACTATTGATAGATATTTCAATGGCGCGATTGCGCCACCTGTTGATGCTGATGACTCATTTGTGCAACTAACCGCATACGAAATGTTTCGCCCAGTTACCGCAGTGACTCGAAAGTATGTATTGCCACCTGCACCGGTGTCATAACTAGGGCCTACTTGAAATGGATAAATCAAGTCACCAACTGCAATATCGTGATTTCGTTGAGCAACAACCGTTGCAGTATTGCCCCCAGCACATGAACGTGACGTCACACTTAGATAAGGCGTCGTTGCTTCACTTGTTGTCATTACTAGGTTCGACGTATTAAGAACTTCAGTCGCCCCATCGAGAGGCGAAAGAGTTGAGATGGTCGGCGCTGTTACATCAACTGACAAAGACACCGATGCCCCACCGCATGCGCCAGCACTGCACAAACTGCCAGATAAAGGAGTCGACGCTGCTGTAACTACGTCGTAACCCGTGACAGTGACCGTTGCACTATTAGCAAGAGTTAACGAACTGGGCCCAAATAAAGTTTGGGATGTATCGCTATTCAAAACTGTGTAAGAGAAAGCCATGCAAGAGTTAACGCCACCAGAGCCGTCAACTCTTGAACCATCCCAACTGATACCTGTTGATCGGGTATTCAGAACTAATTTGACATCGTCATCAGCACCACCAATTCGTCCAACACGGCCCTGAAAGCAAACTGCCAGACTGATCGAGTCACCGGTGCTCAACGTGGTGCCGCTCGACGAAATGACCGTGCTATTGAGCACAGTTACGACAGAGGCTGCAGCCCCAGCCGGCTCAACGACACCAAAAACCATCCAAACCATTGAAACGAGGCTGGTTACCAGCCCCGCACGAGAAAAGCCGCCTGACATCTCCAACCCCCATGTTGAAAATTTAAATATATGTATTACTCTTTATAAGAATATATACTATATTTAAATTGTCAAGATAGTTTTTTAAATTAATAAATCACGCGGTTGGTTTAAAATGCAAATAATCATGCCTTCACCTTCAGTGATCCCCCGGCGAGCATCCTCTGCACGAGCTCGGGCAAACACCACAAAGGTGCTGCGGGCGATCTTCCGCAATGCAGTTGACCAAGGGCTCGATGAGCTCAGCATTGGCGAAGTAGCAAGATTGTCGGGTCTCACCACGGGTGCCATCTACGGACGCTACGAAGACTCAGACGAGATGGCAATTGAGTTGTGGCAATCAGTTATCAGACAACCGTTCAAGGCGCGACTGCAGCGCAGCGTTGAATTTATGTTCGCCAATCAACACAATCCACAATCAAACAACAAGTCAAAGATCTCTATCGAAAACCCACTCGAGGCGATCACGAAAGACCTCGAATCACCAGACGAGATTGCCAAACTTGGTGCTGAATTTCTGGTGATATCACGACGCAATCAAACGGTCGGCGAAGTAGTGATTCCTGAAGTTACAAATTGGTTTTCTGAATTTGGTTTAACAAATACAAACGACCCAATTGCTAATGCGACGATTGTTATCGGCTTGTCTGCATCAATCGGCACCGCTCTGCGAACTTTTGTATTGAAGTCAAACCCAAATTGGATGACAATTGCCAGCGGTCTTAGTGCCGCGGCAAATGAAGCGAAGCCTGTCAAAATTCCGATCAATTCACCTCCACCAAATTGGGTCGAGCCTGAAACCGAGAACCCAGTTCGCTCAGCGCTTGTCGATGCGGTGGCCGAAGTTGTTGCAAAAACCGGTTTTGCCAATGCAACAATTTCTCGAATCGTGCGGCGCGCCGGCGTAACCAACGGGTCGCTTTACAACCTCTATAAAGACAAAGAAGCACTAACCGATGACGCGATGCAGATCTTTCTTAACCTCTCGTCAGATGTGAATCGTGAAAGCAATCGTCGAGCAGCAAATGATCTGCGAATTGATCGCGGCTTAAACGACAGTTTTGTTTTGGGTTTGCTGCCAAGTCGTCGCATGTGGCTTGATTTTCGACTTGAATGTTTAATCGCATCTCGCAATCATTTGCCAACAAGACGAAGGTTTAAACAGAGTCTCGAGCGTTCGAGAGACGACCTCACGAGCACGATGCCAGACTTGCCTATCGAAGTAATTAACTTGATTTCAAGCGGCGAACAAGCAGTAGGCATTGGGTTCACGGTTCTTGAAACCTATACATCACTGTTGCGCAAGTGCGATTTTTATTCGATTATGGCCAAGTTGTCTGAGCAAAACCACTTGCTGCGACTCAGCTAGCGATAGTTCACCGCGAGAGTCTTTACGAAAACGGCGGTGCCGGAATATATTGCGTGATCGGTTGACCTGCCATCACCGTCCACTGCGAACCAGGTATGCGTTCGGTCAGTGCGCGCATCGCCAAGTCGCCGGCAACTGAGACATCCATGACACCCATGCTGAAAGTTTTTGCGTATTCGCGCGCGAGTTCACTAACCAATGGCGTGTCTAAAAAGCCGGGGCATAACGCGCTGATGCAAACACCGTGTGGCTCGAGTGCGGGGCCAAGAGATTTCACGAGACCCACCATCGCGTGCTTGGTTAATCCATAAATTGGGTCGGGTGCGATGGCGATAATGCCAGCCAACGATGCTGTTACTAAAATGTGGCCGCTCTTGCGAGCAACCATGCCAGGGATTACCGAGCGCGCACCGAACACGACACCGTCAACATTGATGCTCATGATGCGCTCGTAGGCGTCGTTGTCAACTTTTTCTAACGGATAATTCGAGATGTTGCCAAGCACGTTTTGATGCGTCGATACACCTGCGTTCAGACACACAATGTCAAACGGTTCGAATGTCGGCATCAGTTTTTGCCAGGCTTGTGAGTCGGTCACGTCGAGATGCACATATTCGCCACCAACTTCGACTGCGACTTGTTTGCCGAGCGTGTCGTTGACATCGGCGACCACAACAGTTGCGCCTTCGCGCGTAAATCGACGTGCCATTTCTGCGCCGATACCACTTGCGCCGCCAGTAATAAACGCCCGCTGCCCCGCCAATTGCCCCGTC
>JANRBC010000035.1 GCA_030727685.1 Ilumatobacteraceae bacterium | reverse complement strand
GTGGTTTGCTCGGCGAGCTGATTCATTTCGGCTTCAGTCAGATGCAATGCAATAAGACGCGCCATCGCGTCGTTGGTGGCTTTCTCGGCGGCATCTCGTGCTGCAACAAGATGCGAAACATCTGGATACGGAGGCGCCCACCCATGCAACTTGGTCAAACCCTCGCCTGATGACACGAGAGACGCCTCAAGACCCGAAAGCTGGTGCGTGACACACGCTGCGATGTGCAGGCAACCTCGCAACTCGCGAATCAACGTGATTAAGCGGTACGCGCGCGCAGGTAAATCGCTCGGCAACGGCTCGGCGCGCAACCCTGCGAAAAGCGACAACCCAGAACTATCGACTTGAGAAATAAGTTTTTCGGCCGGCGAGATGAACAGTTCGAGTTGGTCGATACTTGCAAGATGCTTACCACCCCAAGCGTCGCAACTCTGCATATAACGCTTGCTTGCAGCACGCGCACCTTCGACAGCAACACCCGCCTTCCAGAGTTTGTCGATCAATGATCGTTCAAAAAACATGAAAGCCGAGTACACAACGTCGCTGTCGACATCGCCGAGCACTCCTCCCCGACCGACGACATAGTACGCAAAACCATTTGGATAGCTAGCCTCTGCACCGTGAGCCATCGTGTCGGGGTCAAGCATGTACTTGGCGCCAAGAGACCCGATCAATGGTGCGATCGTCGAGGCGACTTGAGTTGCGTTCGCCGACATTAAAGCGCCACTGTCTGAACAGCGATTTGTGAAGTTATTGAACTCGGCTGCGACTTCGCCACTGCATTTCTGTCGGCAAGAGTTACGATCATCGCATCGACATCAGATTTGATGTTCGCCAAAGGCAAAACGTTAAGTACACCTTGACCGTTGCGAACGACATCGACCAATTGGTCACCTTGACACAAGACAACAGCTTTGCCACTGATCACGATGTGCGCAGCAGCAATCTCGGTGTCAACGTGCGAGCGTAAGTAATTAAAAACCTCTCGAACAGATTCGAGCTTGATACCTGCGTCTAGCAACTGTTTGATCACTTTTAGTTCAAGAAGATCTCGATATTCGTAACTTCGCCGAGAACCGCTGCCTTTAGCGTCGCTCAACGAAGGGCGGATCAAATTAGTTCGCGCCCAATAGTCAAGTTGACGATATGTAATGCCTGCTATTTGCGCGGCCTGACTGCCACTAAAACTCTGCTTCGCCATTGCGACTCCCCAAGATTTCAAACCTCAACGCCCTGCTGTCAGGCTACGGGTAGATAGCGAAATTGGAAATATCTAGCTCTGAAAATCCTCAGGTTTAATTGAGTCAATAAAATCGCGAAAATCATCAATAATTTCTTCGGCGTTATCTGGTGCCGTTGCTGGCACCACCTTGCCGACGGCGTCAAGTAAATCATCTTCTGCATAAATCGGAATACCTGACCGAACGGCTACTGCCACACCATCCGAAGGACGACAACTAACCGCGATCACTTTTCCGCGTTGCAAAAAGTGCAAATCGGCAAAGTATGTGTTCTCTTCAACTTTGGTGATCACTAGTTTTACTGGCTGCGCATCAAGACCTTCGGCAACATTGATCAACAAGTCATGCGTCAAGGGCCGATCAGGTTGCAAACCTTCAAGTGCGTAGTGAATCGACGACGCTTCAGGCGCACCAATGTAGATCGGCATGATTCTTCGTGAGCCAGACTGCTCGCGCAACATCAACACCGGCGTATTCTGCGGAATTTCGAGTCGAATCCCCTCTAACCGCATCTCAATCATTGGCTCAGCGTATCTTCGTACCTAGAAATAAATATCTACCTGTGATCAACATGATCGCGTGCTTGTGCAGCAATTAACGCCGCACGCAATTTCGCGCCTTGCTCGACTAGTTCGGCAAATATCTGCATTGCTTGCTGTCGAGCTTGCGGATTGCGCTGTCGCATCATCGGCACGACACGACTCTCAAACAAAGAAACTTCTTGGTCTGCGGCCGAACGCCATGCTTTTAGGTGGCGCGAATCAATGCCTAATTCGATGAACCTGGCTGCCGCCTCCAAAATCTGTAAGTCGACTTGGTCATAAAGATCGGTCGAGCCAACTCGATGTGCACGAACAATGCCGAACTTCTCGAGCTCTTTAAGTGTCTTCTCGTCAATTTTTGCCGCATCAAGAATTTCGCTTCTATTGAACGAGGCCTCACCAACGTGATCATCATTCGATTTGAGTGGCGAAATATTTGATTTCGCACCGGCAACCTCTGGCGCCTTAGAAAGTTTCTTGACACCTGCCGGGTGACCTTGACCCCGCGGTGCCGGGATATGACCCAAACCTCTCGGTGCAGTGATTTCGTCATCTCGCAACATTCCGTCGCTGGTGTCGCTCTCAAGTCGAGTGCGAATCACTTTGAGTGGAAGATAATTCTCTCGTTGCTCGCGTAAAATAAATTTGAGACGATCCACTTCGGCTTGCGAAAATTTTCGGTAACCAGAGGCCGTGCGTTCGGGCTCGATTAATCCTTGACTTTCAAGAAATCGAATCTTTGAAATAGTGATCTCCGGAAACTCTTCGAGCAAAAGTGCAAGCACTTCCCCAATTGATAGATAGTTGCGCGCTGTATTCATTTGCCCAAATTGTAATTCGTCATGACAAAATGTCTGACTTGCTGAATAAAACCATGCGATATTTGCCTACTTGCAACTCGTCACCATGTTTGAGAGCAAACTCATCGACACGTGATTGATTGACATAAGTTCCGTTCAAGGAGCCCAAGTCTCTGACAACAAGCGAATTAGAGGTCTTGAAAACTTCAGCGTGACGTCTCGACACAGTGATGTCATCAAGCAAAATGTCACTGTCTTGATGACGACCAATTTGCGTGACGTCTTTGCTCAAAGTGAAGCGGCTGCCAGTCAGGTCACCAGATCTAATGACTAGAACCGCGTGTTCACCAATTTCGCCAAGTCGAATTGTGGCGTTGTCGCTTGGTCCTGGTAGGTCTTGCAGTGGGTCGACTTGTGCGATGACTACGGTGCGCTCATCGGGCAGATCTAAGACTGCCCCACAAGATGAACAAAACGACGAATTAGGCGGGTTTCGATGACCACAGTTGTTGCAAAAAACGTATGCCATAAAGCCTCAACCCTCTATCAATTGTCGATATTGATTTGCGTCAATCAAACTTTTTGTTGAAACTGAAGTTGCCAGTGAAAGTTCAAATATCCAACCCTCGCCATACGGGTCTGAATTAACAAGTCCGGGTGCTTGCAAAAGCTTGGCGTTAGTCAATGAAATTGATCCGTCAATCGGCACATAGATATCAGAGACGCTCTTTGTGCTTTCAACTTCACAACAAGCAGCACCGGCAGAAAAAATTTTGCCAACATTAGGCAACTGCACGAACACGACATCACCAAGGGCGTCTTGCGCATAATCGGTTACTCCAACGCGCGCAGTCGAACCAGACACCAGCACCCACTCATGATCTTTGGAATACAGCCGATCTTCCAAAATCTTCATGACTTAAAGTTAGCCCCGCCTCGTCTGTCTGCCAGCATGAAGATTGCGACGAATCTCTGGAATATATGCGAAGGCAGTCGAATACGACAAAATGATGCCAGGGATGGCAAAGAGCCACGCCAAAATCATCACCAAGCTCGCTCCCCGACCGTCGTCAGCGGCTAACAACATCAACGGAAGTGCGAACATCAGCAAGAACGTATAACGCTTGCCCCAAATGCTGACTGCAAAACGTTGCATGCCGAACGCAGTCGCAGTCACCATGACTACAGCCACAGAAATCTCACGGGCCAGAACTGCGATCGCAAACCAAAGTGGCATCGATTGATCGATCACAATTGCAAAAACAGCGACGATGAACATGCCCCTATCCACAGTTGGGTCGAACACGGCACCAAAAGAACTTTGCTGGTTAAACTTTCGTGCAACCCAACCATCAACCCAATCTGTTGCGCCGAGCGCGCCCAGTAGCCAAGCGGCCCCACCCTTGTCTTCTACTTCGAACAGCAGCCACAAAAACAACGGCAAACAGAAAAGTCGTACCAGGGTTATCAAGTTCGGTACGGTCATAACCCTGTTTGACGACATATGCCGAGCGTACAAGTCGGACAATCCTCTACGCTGATTCTGTGGCTACCACGCTTTTTACGAAGATCATTAATGGCGAGATTCCAGGCACTTTTGTCTATCGCGATGAACACTGCGTTGCGTTTATGACCATCAGTCCGATCACCACTGGCCATTCACTAGTGGTGCCAATTAAAGAAGTCGATCAGTGGACCGATCTCCCACAAGCGCTGAACGAGCATCTCTTTAACGTCGCAAGCATCATTGGCCAAGCAACCAAGCATGCATTTGGTTGTGAACGAATAGCGCTGATTATTGCTGGCTATGAAATACCCCACTGCCACTTGCATGTGATCCCAAGTGATTCAATGGCCGACCTCGAATTTGCCAATGCTCGCACAAATGTTGACCGAAAAGAATTAGAACAAGCGGCCGATCGAATCATCGTCGAGTTGCGTCGGGCTGGCGTCGCTGGCGCTGCTGTCGCGACTGACTCGGTCTAATCGACTTGTAGGCTCGCTCGCAACAATTTCGTCTCGGGCAACACGCAACAAATTAGTTGGCATAGGCGCATTTACTGCGAGCCACTCATTGATTGTTTCGCGCTCGAGAATCACTGGCATTCGGTGATGTATTTCAGCGAGTTTATTCGTTGCCTCGATCGTGATGATTGTGCAAGTCTGTAGCAACGAGTCATCAGCGTCTTTCCAGGTCGTCCATAAACCCGCGAGCGTCATCGGTTGACCATCGCTTCGCGAAATATAGTGGGCTTGCTTTTTGGGTTTCTTGGTTTCACTGGGCAAAATTTGCCATTCGTAGAAACCTTGAATCGGTATCACGCAACGGTGCTTAGTCAGCAGGTTTCTGAAGCTCGGTTTTTCAGCGAGTGTTTCACTGCGCGCATTGATCATGCTTGCTGATCGAGTTTTATCTTTTGACCAACTTGGCACCAGACCCCAAGTCATGGTGTTGACAACTTTGCGAAAGTCGTCTTGAGTTAAGACATAAATCTTTGAAGTTGGCGCAACATTGTGATTCGGCTGCAGTTCGGTGCCATCAAACTCAGCACCATATGTTTCTGCGAAGTCCTTGCCGCTCGCAATTGAATTGAATCGTCCACACATGTGTTCGTCAGTGAATAAGACCATTCGGCGTTGCAAAAATCCATACCAAAATTGGCGTGATTATCAGACCAGGCAGTAATGAGCCAAGTCGAATCTTTTTGATTTCAAGCAAATTAATACCGATAGCAATGACTGCTAAACCACCTGCACTAAACAATTCAAGTCGCATTCGATCTGTGAGCAGCGAATCAAGGGTCGTACCAAAAACTGTCAACGAGCCCTGTACAACGAAGACACTGACGCTACTGAAAATTGCGCCCACACCATAGAGCGCTGCAAAAATGATATTCATAAAGCCGTCAAGTGTGCCCTTGATGATGTACAGCTGAGGCGTTTTACCGCTGGCATCTTCAATCGCTCCCAAAATGGTTAGTGGACCAACGCAAAAAAGAAGCGTCGCTGTAACGAAGCCGTTGACAAACGAACTTTCGGTGGCCTCTTTTGCAAATTTTCGGCGCAGAAACTCGCCAATATTTGCAAGACGATCTTCAAGTCGCAGCAGTTCTCCGACTATGCCGCCAAGCACCATACCCACCAGCGGAAACACGATGTTGTCGGTATCGATCACATCGCGCAATCCGATTGCCAGAGTTGTAAGACCAATTACTTGAACAATGATCACTCGAACGCGCTCGGGTATTTTGTCGCCAATCAGCAGCCCAAAGACTCCTCCGCCCAAAACAGTGAGAGTATTTATGATTGTGCCAAGACCACGCATTAGAGAAATTTCTAACCGACTGGAGTCAAAGGTGACTTACCGCTAGCGATGGCGACTGCGTTGTTCGCTGCGAGCATCGCCATTGCATCTCGGGTTTCAGTTGTTGCAGAACCCAAGTGCGGAATCAGCACAACATCATCGCGATCTAAAAGACCTTCGTTGATTTTGGGCTCAAACTCAAACACATCGAGCCCAGCACCTGCAATTTCTTTAGCTTTCAAGGCGTCGACTAAAGCTTGTTCGTCAACAATTGGACCACGTGCTGTATTCACCAAAAAAGCAGTCGGCTTCATCTTCTTGAACTGAGGTGCGCCAATCAGATGGTGAGTACTCTCATTTGACGGACAGTGAATTGAAACCACGTCACTTCCTGACAAGAGTTCGTCAAGCGAAACTTTCTTTGCACCCAGTTCGCTCGCGATTTTTGAATCAATCTCACTTCGCGAGTGATAGACCACAGACATTCCGCATGCCTTTGCTCGACGTGCCGTTGCAATCCCGATTGCCCCCATACCAACGACACCTAACACGCGGTTTGTTACTCCTGTGCCGAGCATGTAATGCATACCCCACTGCCACGGGGTTTTTGATCTGATAACCCGCTCGCCTTCAGCCAAGCGTCTAGTCACCATCAAGATCAACGCCAAAGCGATATCTGCAGTTGCATCTGTGAGAACTCCGGGCGTATTAGTAACAGTTACTCCTCGCGCTTTGCAAGCAGCCACATCGATGTTGTTGTAACCGACTGCGACATTGCAAACAGCTTTCAATTGTGAGCCGGCTGCATCCAGAAGTTCGCTATCAACTTTTTCAGTTAGCAGTGTCACGAGAATCTCAGCACCCTGAACCTGTTTAAGCAATTCTTCGCGGGTCATCGCCACATCTTGCGACCATGCCTGCGGATCTAAACCGGCTTGGCGCAAAACCTCTAGTCCGGCATTGGGTATTTTGCCGGTGACGACAATCTTGCTCACTTCGATGAGACCCAGGCAGCGAGTCTTGACAAACCCTTTTCGATTTTTTCATTATCGATGCCGCTGTAAGCCAATCGAATGTAGTTGCCTTTTTCGTCTGCTGCCGGACGACCGAAATGTCTGCGGGTGCAAAAAGACATACCCGAGTTGTGAAGTGCGTCAAGGGCAAAATCACCAACATCTGTGTGTCCCGTTCGAGACATTGTCTCTGAAACTTCAGGAAACACGTAGAACGCACTGTTAGGTGTGTGCACTCGCATGCCCGAAACTTTGTTGATGCCAGCGATTGTCGCGTCTCTGCGCGACTTGAGAACACGAACTAGGTCATTCGCGCCTGACTGATTACCGTTTATTGCTTCAACGCCGGCCCATTGCACGAATTGTGCAGTGCAGCTCTCTTCGTTTGTGTTTAGTTTTGAGATGCGATCGACGATCTCGCGCGGACCGATTGCTGCTCCGAGTCGCCAACCAGTCATCGCAAACTTCTTCGAAAACGTGTACAAAATCACGGTTCGCTCTTGCATGCCTGGCAAAGAGATGATGCTCTTACTTTCACCTGCATAACGAATGTCGAAATAAGCCTCATCTGACAACACCCACAAATTGTGTTTGTTTGCCAAGTCAGCCAGCGCCTGACGCTCAGCGTCGGTCATTTCAGCCGCCAGCGGATTTTGCTGGTCGTTAAGAATCAACGCTTTTGTCTTGTTGTTTATCTTCGATTTCAGATAATCCAAATCAATTTGAAAGCCATTCGGGGTATCGAGATATCGATACGGCACAGCAATGCCGTCGTTGAATTCGATTTGGCTCTCATAAATAGGAAACCCAGGGTTCGGATACAAAACTT
>JANRBC010000034.1 GCA_030727685.1 Ilumatobacteraceae bacterium | reverse complement strand
CTCTAAATCGGTTGCGGCGATCTTCAAGCCTCCAACCCGACGGAGCCGTAATTCTTACACCGTGGCGATCGCACAGGTCATACGCGTGCGGGTCTCGCTCAGCAGTCAAATCATCGATCCATACAAGTGCGCGACTGTATTGATAAGTCAAAGTAATTGATGCGAGTTCGTTGCATGTACAACGTGAGCATCGACGAACCATGACATTTACATTAATTGATGAGACCATCGCCACAGTGGATTTCAATGCACTCGTTAGCCAAACACTCGCCATTGTGTACACCGATAATCGGGTCGTATCATTGAAACCGTGACCAAACTTCCACCACCTCCACCACCAGCAAAACCTTCGTCACCGAAGCGCAAACCTACGGCCCGCAAAAAGCCCGCAAATTTTTTGAACAAAAAATCGAACAAGAGTTCAAGCAATAAGTCCAATGTCAAAAACGACAGCGACAAACCAGGCATGCCCCGTTGGGCAACATGGGCAATCGTCGCAGTTGTTGTTCTGCTGATCGCTGGCCCCCGCATTTGGCCAACAACGACCGCCACAAGTTTTACCTACACCGAATTTCTTGAACTCGTAAAACAGGGTCAAGTGCAACAAGTTGAAATCAACAACTTGTCGAATCAGATCAGTGGCACATTAAAAGATGGTGGCGAGTTTGTTACCACTGGCGCTGTCGCTCTATCTGATGCTGATGAAACTCTGCTCAAAGAAAAGGGCGTCGACTACGACTATTCGACTCCTCAAGGCAACTTCTTCACGAATCTGATTCCGCTGTTACTTCCTTTCATATTGATCATGGGTTTCTTTTTTTGGATGCAAAAGCGCGCCATGGGTCAAGCCGGAAGCATCATGTCGATCGGCAGAAGTCGTGCGAAAAATTACAACGCAGACAAGCCGGCAACTACCTTTGCTGATGTCGCGGGCTACGAAGGCGTTAAGCAAGAGATTCGTGAAGTTGTTGACTTCCTTAAAATGCCTGAAAGTTTCAAAGAAATCGGTGCACGCGTTCCAAAGGGTGTGCTCTTGGTCGGCCCTCCGGGCACAGGTAAAACTCTTTTCGCTCGGGCGGTTGCGGGTGAAGCAGGCGTCGGCTTTTTGTCGGTAACTGGTTCTGACTTTATGGAGATGTTCGTCGGCGTTGGTGCAAGCCGAGTTCGTGATCTCTTTCAGCAGGCAAGAAAAATGGGGCGCGCAATTATCTTTGTAGACGAAATCGATTCAATCGGTCGTAAGCGTGGTGCCGGTCTTGGTGGCGGTCACGATGAGCGTGAGCAAACTCTCAATCAATTACTCGCCGAAATGGATGGCTTCGAGACAACCGAAGGTGTCATCGTGATGGCCGCAACAAACCGTCCCGATATTTTGGACGCTGCCCTGTTGCGACCAGGACGCTTCGACCGACAAGTAATCATGCCGCTGCCTGAATGCGAAGAACGCCTCGCAATTCTCACGGTGCACTCAAAAGGGAAGCGAATGGGCACCGACGTCGTACTCGACACGATGGCCAAAGCCACGCCAGGCATGAGTGGTGCCGATCTTGCGAACTTGGTTAACGAGGCTGCATTGCTTGCAGTACGTCGCGGTTCAAAAGTAATTGAACATATCGACTTCGAAAATGCTCGTGACCGTGTGATCATGGGTGCTCGCCGCGAGAGTTTGATTCTCAACGCAGAAGAAAAACGAGCCACTGCATATCACGAAGGCGGACACGCGGTACTTGCAACTATTTTGCCTCACAGTGACCCGCTGCATAAAGTCACGATTTTGCCGCGCGGCATGGCACTCGGTGTTACGTGGACTCTTCCCGAAGAGCGACACACATATTCGCGCGATTACTTCAAAGACATGATCTGCAAAGCAATGGGTGGTCGCGTTGCCGAGATGGTCGTCTTTGGTCACCTAAACAGTGGTGCTGCCAATGACCTCGAACAAGCAACTTCTATCGCCCGCCGCATGGTGCGTGAATGGGGCATGAGCGATGCGGTCGGACCAATGGCCTGGAGTTCACAACAACAAGTGTTTCTCGGTGAAGATCTAATGACAAACGGTCGCGAGTATTCAGACGAGACTGCGCGCATGATCGACTCTGAAATTGGCTTGATCTTGCGCGAACAAGAAGCTCGAGCCAAGGTGTTGCTTGAAAAAAACCGTGCAGGCCTCGACCTGGTTGCCCAATCTTTGCTCGAACAAGAAACCATTGACGGCGCGACAGTCGCCCGCCTGGTTCAAGAGGGCCTCGGACGACCTCAAATTGTTGAACCGTCGCCTGGTACCACTCCTAAAACGAGCGAATCAAACGAGAACTAAATAATCTCAGTGGTCGTGATTTTCATCACGACATGACGGTACGTCGCTCAAAACTTTTGGATCTCGACACTTGGCAAGTGCAGCCCAAAGGTCGGTGGCTGTTAGCGGTCCGACTGTTGCGAATCTAACTATTCCTTCAATATCGGCAATCACGGTCGTTGGCACAGAATCAATCTGGTATCGCGCATGCAAGTCGCGCATTTCGAGGAAGTCGATAATTTCGACAGCGACTTCGTTGCTCTCTAGCACTCGAGCCTTTGTTGCCACATCTCGGCACGCATCGCATGTTGATGAAGTAAACACCGCAACTAACCACTTCTTGTCGGCCATTGAGAAGTCTTTTAAGTTCAACTGAAACGGCACCGCCCCACGCACTTGGGCTGGCGCGTCAGATTGCCGCCGACGCAACAAAAAGCTCGTTCCACCAGCGAGAACTAAAACCAAAAGCGCAAGAATAGTTCGCACTATTTGCCCGCAACTGCCGCGATGCCACTTGACCGGTGAGGCAACGCGAGCACACTCGAAACACCAATTAGTTCGTGCCCACGATTCACTTCGCGTTGCACGACAACTTCATTGTCGGCCTCAATCAAAATAGGCAAATCTGCGCTGGCAATCGGAATCTTGATTTCTAAAACGGCAGCGGCACCCAACTCGATTTTTTCGAAGCCTTCAATTGCTACAGATCCGGCAGGCCCAATTGTTGAAACTTTGAGCGTTGTGGCCAACGAAGTTGCGTTCAGAATAACCAACGTTCCGCCCGCTGCCGGCACCCCGCTTGCAACTGTCCAGATTCGTGATGGCGCACCAACTGGCGCACCAAAAGTTGTTGTAGTGCCAGTCTTTTTATCTTCTCTGCGACTTATAACTTGCTCAACAACAACAAATTCGACTGCCGAATCTTCATCGCTAGTGACAAAGTCATTGGTGATGCTTGAAACCACAACTCCGTAGCGGCCATCGGTGACTGCTGGCAACTTCGATGTAGCCAGTGTTGTCACACGTCCTGCCGGAATCGTGAGTACGAGTGGCTCACGAAAAATCTCTTCAGCGACGCCGGTCAAAAACGCGACACTTACTGATTGGTCTTGTTCAGTTGGATTAAAAACGACTAGTTGCTCATCGGTATCAAGATCTTTGCGTCCGCCAGCAAACCACCATTGTCGACTAGTTGACGCAGCACCAAGTGAAGTTGAATAACCCAGACGACCACGACCAAGAAAGTGTTGTAACTTGCCGGCCACAAATCGACCTGAAGTTGCTCTGATTGAAACCGCCAGCACACTTTCATTGCGCGCACCTTGGTCGCCCATCGACAGTGAATAGATGCGTTCTGGCTCGATGATGATTCCTTTTAGTGAGGCGGGCTCGCGTTTGCCATCGGCAGTAACAAAACTTATGTCGACGACGGTCGCATCCGGAAATGGATTGCTCAGCAAAACATTGAACAAGCTGTCAGCACCTGTGAATCCGTCGGCAAAGAACCATCTATCTGACGGCTTGTTGGCACACAGTGATATCGAATCGCCAGCCGGATGAATGATTCGTTGCTCAACAGCAGCTGCGCCGTTATCAAGTTCGACTACCGCGCTGATGAACTTGCTCTTACGACCACCCGTTGCATCAATCACACCGCGAGTGAATGGCTGCACAATTAGTTGTGCGACCGCCGCTGGTTTGTCGCTCAACAAGAAGGTTACTTTGCCCGTGATCGGAATATCTGTCGAATTAGAAACGACAATCTCACTCGAAACTGTTTTCTCTAATCCGGGCACGCCCGGACAAAACCACGAAGTAGACGACTGCGCATCACCTGCGACACTTGGCATCGCCGAGATGCCGAAGACATTTTCAGACTTTCGCACCGATTCAGTCTCTAGACCTTGATCACTGGCCTGGTTAACAAAAATCAAAGCAACAAAAGCAGTCGCCAAAATTACAAGAGTCGATGCGTATCGCAGGTTTAACTTCTTCATCGTTTCGCCATATCAATTTTTTGATCTTGTCGCACGGCGTCAAATAAAACAGTGACGTCATTTGATTCGACTTGTCGCATTCGTCGTCTGAAGCGAGAAAAATTCGCGGCAAGCATTATTAAGCAAAGCCAAACAATTGCCTGAACAACTAAATAAAAATATCGCAGCGGCGAGGTCTGGTACTGCAAACTTAGAATCCCAGCGATCGGCGCATCAAACGCCGTAGAAGAGCCAAAAGCAACTCGAGGCGCAAGTTGCGCGTCATCAACTATTAGGCGCCAACGCGAGTCAAACGGGACTGCGACATGAACTGTTCCGCCAGCAAATTTTGCTCTAACTTTTTTATCAGCGACAGAATTTTTATCGATCAATAGAGCACTCTGAGACTTCAGTTCTTGGCTGGTCAAGCTAAAGTCGCTAACTTGCTGGCTTGCGACAGAAGACACTTCGTCTAAGACGCTGATTATCGGCAACCAAGTGACATCTTCGAAAATTACCAAATTGCGAGCGAAATAAGTTCGACGCAAGTCAAGTTGATTTGATAACGACTCAACGAGACTTAAAGCTGCCGAAGATGGAAGGTCTCCCAGTGGCACCACGATGAATCGAATTGCAAGTGGAGAAATCAAACGACCAACCCGTACTGTGTCATCAGCGATCAAAGATTTGAGCGCACGTTGTGCCACAAGATTCATCGATGTTTCTTGAGGAGCCCAGTTTGAACTGAAATTCACTGCCCCGTCGTCAGCAACACCATATGAGATCTCAGAGTTCACAGAGTTTGTGGCGACCGGCAACAAATCGCGCTCACCTACATAAAGTGTTCGATAATTGCCCTCCTTAGGATTGTCGGGCAATTGTTCAAGCAACTGTGGCACCAAAGTTTCGGGCTGGTTCCAGCGACCGTCGGTGACACTCAAAAGCGTCGGAGCAATCATCATTGCGATTGCGAGTGGCACCAACAAACTAAGTGAGCGTCGCCAATCAGAAGCTCGAGTCAAATTAGTTTCGGCAAAAACACTGAGACAAGTTGCTACGGCTAGCGCCAAGCCGCAAGCAACGATCGCCAACATCACCGCTGGCTCAGGAAGCGCAAACGGCAATCGTCCACGGTCGTCAAGCACAACCAATAACAGACCAAAAACAACCAAAACTGAAGATCGGATTGCCCACAGTCTGCGCCAGCCATCGGCAACGACCAGAGCGCAAAATACACAGAAATAGATGGCGACCACCAAAAAACCGCCACGTGTGTTGCCAAAATCAAGTCGGGCAAGCGAAATCAAACCTATTTTTCTGTCGGTGACACCTTGATCACCGGCCAGTAGGTGCCACCAACTGCTCGAAACGAAATGCATCGACCACGGCAAGTTAATAAATAACGAACCAATTAAGCCCGTCAAGCCAACTAGTAAAACGCTGAACAATTTTGTTGCAGAAACCCCACCTAAGAACGACGCGAAAACCCACAAGCCAGTTATCGCCAAAAACAAGATGGCAATACTTGGGGTGAATGCAAAGACAAGCCCAAGAATCAACAACAGTCCAGATACAAGTTGGGTTTTTCGAACCAAACTCTGATCTTTTCCATCGTGAAATCGATTCAAGATGTCAAACAACCACGGTGCCGCAGCAATACAAATCAATGCCGAGAACCGACCACGCGCGATCGCGTCATACGAAAGCGGCAACGCGGCGTAGACCACTGCCGCACCGAGCCGTACTCGGGTGTTGGCAAATGCACCACAAAGTCTCCACATACCAATCAGACCGACAAACAACGAGCCAACAATCATCAGAGTTTGCAACAGCGCAAGATTGCCAAATAGAAAATACGATGCGAGCGCTATTAGTCCGAGCCCAGTTGGATTAGCAGATGCTTCGCCGAAACCGCTTGACCACCAGCCTGATAGAAAATTTGTAAATACCGAACTCGTTGATACCGATCCGTTCTCAAACGGCAACATCTCACCTATCACTCGAGACGAGTCGGTAATAATCTCTCGACTACCAACGAGAATCAAAATCGTGACTGCTAACAGCACCGTGCCTGCGGTGCGCGTCGAACTCTGTCTCCAACGCTTTTTGGTTTGAACTAAGGATGCGATTTCACGAGACGCCAAGGCTCGACGATGACGAATGAATCTGGTCAGACGTGCTGAGCCCTTTACTTGAAGTTTTGCGATCTCGCTTGCTGCAACGCGCCTCAATGGCCGAACTTGCCGTCGTCTTTGCCAAATATACGGAGCGTCAAAAACAAGTGCAACCGTGGCGCGAAAACTGGCCAACGATTCGCGAAAGGTGCCTGTGAAAACGCCAAGCACTGTTTCAATCGCTGACGTCAGCAACATCTGCAGCCAAACAAATGGCAATCGCCAACGACTAGTCAACGTTGCAACCGTACGGGCACGATTTCGTGCAGCACTCGAGCGTGAGATCAGGTTTGGTGAACGAGTTTCGAAACTATCGATGTGTCTTGCGACGGCCGTCGGAGACACAAGAACTCGAGCCCCGCTTAGATGCGCGCGCCAACAGAAATCTAGATCTTCTCCGAAGAACGAAATGTCTTGACTGAAACCGTTTAATTCGCGAAACAAGTCTGAACGCACGAGCATGCATGCTGAACTTACGAAAAACACATCGCGTACGGCGTCGTGTTGCTCTTGATCGCGTTCATTTTGCTCAATAAACGGATCTATCTCACCGCAACGGTCAATGCCAAAACCCACGGATTGTAAAAGTGTGGGCTTGTCCCACTGCATCAGTTTTGGTCCGACGACCGCCGCATTCGAGATAAACAGCTCTTCAACCAGCTTTCGCACCGTATCCGTCTGCAAAACGACGTCATCGTGCATGATGCAGAACAGACCCTTGTCTCCATCGACAATTCGTTGTAATTCATTGATTAGGCGCCCGAAACCGGGATTTCCTTCAACAATGCGAACCACTGCATTTGGCAGTACTTCACTAATTTTGGTTGCAACAGCATTCGCATCCGTTGTGTCGACACCAGAACTAGTCAATTTGGTGGTCAAGAAAAAAACACTGTTGAGGTTCGGATAATCCTGGCTAGCAAGACCTGCTAGAACTTCGTCAAACCAAGCGCCCGGTTGGTGCACGACCATCGCCGTGACTACTAATGGTGCGGCAACCGTTTGATTTTTTGAATCCGCAAATGACTTATTACTCACGATGCACTAAGACTACTAATTCGAGACAAACTACTAACCTTGACCTGAATGTCTCGACAACCAGTTAAATCGGCGTCATCTGCTGATCAAAAGCAGGGTGCTATTCCTGAAGGCACTATTTCTATTGGCATCGGCCTGCTTATTGCGGGTGTGACGATTTATATATTTTTCAAAATCGGTCAGCAGGCACTGGGTCAAGAAGAATTCAAACCACTTGTTTCGCTTTGGTTCGTTATGTTTGCGATAGCGCCTGGCTT